>CAJBAP010000360.1 GCA_903950295.1 uncultured Rhodocyclaceae bacterium | reverse complement strand
GGTTCATCTATTCGTCCCTGGTCATCGCGCTGGCGCTCAACTTGATTCCGTTCGGCCGCCTGCCGGGCATACCGGACTGGCTGGCCCTGACGCTGGCATTCTGGTGCATCCATCAGCCACTCAAGATCGGCATGGGCGCGGGGTTCTTTTTCGGCCTGATCATGGATGTGGCTGACGCCAGCGTCATGGGTCAGCACGCACTCGCCTACGTGCTGCTCGCCTTCGCTGCCGGCGGACTATCACGCCGCATCCTCTGGTTCCCGCTGGCCCTGCAGGCGCTGCATATACTGCTGCTGCTGTGCGGCACACAACTGGTGATGCTGCTGGTCAGGCTGGTGATGGGGGCCGAGTTCCCCGGTGTGATGTACTTTCTCTCGAGTCTGATCGCCACCGTGCTCTGGCACCCGCTCAGCCACGTACTGCTACTGCCGCAGTATCAACCGGTGGAGCGGGACGACAACCGGCCGATCTAACCCTATGAGCCCCCCCCCACGCTCATTTCATTCGCTGCCCCCCACGAGGGGGCGTATTACGCCTTGGGGCGGCCCAGCGGCGTAATGGAATTCCAGAATACTCAGGAGTCACTGGAACAGTTCGGCCGGCGCATCGCCTTTGCCGGCGGCTTCGTTCTGGTTTGCTTCACACTCTTGTTCGCACGCTTCGTCTGGCTTCAGATCATCCAGCATGACTACTACCAGACCCGCGCCGAGGACAACCGCATTTCGCTGGTGCCGATCACCCCCAACCGCGGGCTGATTCTCGACCGCAACGGCGTGGTGCTGGCGCGCAACTATTCCGCCTATACGCTGGAGATCACACCCACGCAGGTGCCCGATCTTGAAGCGACCATCGACGGACTGGCCGAATTCATCGCCATCGAAGCCAAGGATCGCAAGCGCTTCAAGAAACTGATGGAGGAAAGCAAGCGCTTCGATTCGTTGCCGATCCGCACCCGCCTGACCGACGAGGAGGTGGCGAAATTCATCGCCCGACGCTTTCGCTTCCCCGGCGTAGACATCAAGGCCCGTTTGTTCCGACAATATCCGCGTGGCGCTTTCGCGGCGCATGTGCTGGGCTATATCGGCCGCGTTACCGAGCGCGATATCGGCCGTATCGAACAGGAGGAAGCTGAGGCCAATTACCGTGGCACCGACCACTTCGGCAAGACCGGCCTGGAGCAGCACTACGAATTTGATTTGCACGGCACTACGGGGTTCGAGCAGGTGGAGGTCGATGCCGGCGGTCGCCCGGTGCGGACGATGGCACGCACCGCGCCTATTCCCGGCAACAACCTGACGCTAACGCTCGACGCGAAGTTGCAGGAAATTGCCGAACAGGCTTTCGGTGAGCGCAAGGGCGCACTGGTGGCGATCGATCCCGCCACCGGCGGCGTCCTCGCGCTGGTCTCAGTGCCCAATTACGACCCCAACCTCTTCGTCGATGGCATCACCACGCCGGACTGGGGGGCACTCAACAATTCGCCGGACAAGCCGATGGTGAACCGGGCGCTCAACGGCGCCTATCCGCCCGGCTCGACCTTCAAGCCCTTCATGGCCCTGGGTGCGCTGACGCTCGGCAAACGTCGACCCGAACAGACCATCTCCGACCCCGGCTTCTACACGTTCGGTAACCACACCTTCCGCGACGACAAGAAGGGGGGCCACGGCAGCGTCGACATGTACAAATCCATCGTGCATTCCTGCGATACCTATTACTACATGCTCGCCAACGACATGGGCATCGACAACATCGCCAATTTCATGGGCCAGCTGGGCTTCGGCAGCCGCACCGGCATCGACATCGATGGCGAGTCGGAGGGCATCCTGCCCTCGCAAGCCTGGAAGAAAAAACGCTTCAGGAAAGCCGAACAACAGAAGTGGTATGCCGGCGAAACCATCTCGATCGGCATCGGCCAGGGCTACAACGCCTTCACGCCGATCCAACTCGCCCAGGCCACGGCCACGATCGCCAACAATGGCGTGATGTTCCGCCCGCATCTGGTCAACCACATCACCGACACCAAGACCGGAACGAAAACACCCGTCGAGCCGCAACCACTCAAACACCTGCCGCTCAAGCAGGAACACCTCGATGTCATCAAGCACGCCATGGTCGGAGTAAACAAGGAAGGTACCGGCGCCCGCGCCTTTGCCGGTGCTGAATATATTTCCGCCGGCAAGACCGGCACGGCGCAGGTGTATTCGCTGAAAGGTGCGGACTACAAGGCGCACTCCGTCAAGCAGGAGTTGCGCGATCATGCACTGTTCATCGCCTTCGCTCCGGCCGACAATCCGAAGATTGCCCTCGCCGTGCTGGTCGAAAACGGTGGCTTCGGCGCCCAGGCAGCCGCGCCGATCGCGCGCCAGGTACTCGACTACTACCTGCTCGGCAAGTTGCCCAAGGGCGCCGCACCCGCCGATGAAGACGCCAAGGAGGCGGACGAAGAATAATGCTGCGCAACCTTTGGCAAAAACTTGTCGCCCCCATCGACGGCCCACTGATGGCCTTCACCACACTGTTGCTGCTGATTGCCCTCGGTATCATGGCCAGCGCATCACCCGAGCGCATGGCGGCACAACTCGTCAACCTGGCCGTCGCTCTGATGGTAATGCGTGTCGTTGCCCAGATGCCACCGCAGCGACTGATGCACCTGGCGCTGCCGATTTACGTGG
>CAJBAP010000359.1 GCA_903950295.1 uncultured Rhodocyclaceae bacterium | reverse complement strand
CGGTTTGCCTCGAAGTCTGCCAGCCGCGCGTGCTCGATGCCGCCGCAGCGTTTGATCTTGCCCCCGATAAACCGTCACGCACCTTGATCAGCCTGAATAAGCAACGCTGCGAACGCTGCGATCGTTTCTTCGTCTCGCCGCGCCCGGAAAAAACCTGTAAGGTTTGCAGCGACGATCAGGATGCCTTCACCGCCATCTATGGCTGACACACGACCCACAGCACAAGGAGACACCGCATGGAATGGGAATTCACGGCGCAGGAGGTGGTCAAGGGCGAGATCGGCTACAGCCTTGCCGACTTTCGCCTGGGCCTGGCCGAAGAAGTGAGGCAAAACGTGGCCGGTGATGGTGACGTATTTACCCGCACCTACCATCTGCTCTACGACCTCTGCTACGCGCTGGCCACCAGCAAGGATCTAGAGGCGCATCTCAGCTCCTACGCTTACGATCCGCCGACGGTGCAGTTCCTGCGCGAACTGGCGCCAGTAATGGGCCCCAATGTCGAAATGCTCGGCGCGATCCTGCAGCGTCAGATCATGGATCGCGTCGAAACAGGCATGCCGCTGGAGAACGCTGTGAACGAGGTGGCCAATTGGCACAAGCAGACTGTGGCCGATCATCCGCCCGCGCTTCACTGAGATTTCCGCAGCCTAACAAAAAATGAACTGCCGTCACTTTACCCAACCTGACGCCGTCGCACCAGCGCCGACTTTTGTCTCAGATATACGCGGGCGCACTCTTCGCGACCTGCGCATTTCAGTGATCGATCGCTGCAATTTCCGCTGTGTTTACTGCATGCCAAAGACTGTGTTCGGTCGCGACTACACTTTCCTTCAGCGCGCCGAATTGCTCACCTTCGAAGAGATTGTCCGAATCGCCCGTGTCAGCGTGGATAACGGCGTTCAAAAGATTCGCATCACTGGCGGCGAGCCCCTATTGCGACGTCACCTGGAAAACCTGATCGAGCAATTAGCTCGCTTGTCCGTCGAACTGACCTTGACCACCAATGGCGCCTTACTAAAGCAGAAGGCGCATGCACTGAAAGACGCCGGCCTGCATCGCATCACCGTCAGCCTCGACGGCATCGACGATGCGGTATTCAAGCGCATGACAGATGCCGACTATCCAGCCAGCGAGGTGCTGAATGGCATCGATGCGGCGGCCGCTGTCGGGCTTGCGCCAATCAAGATTAATTGCGTCGTCAAGCGAGGCACTAACGACAGCCAGATCTTGCCGCTGGCCCAGCAATTTCGCCACAGTGGCCATGTGCTGCGTTTTATCGAGTACATGGACGTTGGTTCCTCAAACGGATGGAGAATGGACCAGGTCCTGCCCTCTGCCGATGTCATCGCACGAATCGGCGAGCGCTTTCCGCTGCACGCCATCGGTGCCAATTACCGCGGCGAGGTAGCCCAGCGCTGGCGCTATGCCGATGGCGCCGGCGAGATTGGCGTTATCTCCTCGGTGACACGAGCGTTCTGCACCAATTGCACGCGCGCCAGAATTTCGACCGATGGCAAACTCTATAGCTGCCTGTTTGCCAGTAGCGGTCAGGATTTGCGCAGACTGTTGCGCCAAGGCGCCAATGACGATGAACTTGCAGCGGCCATTTCCGATTTCTGGAGCCGGCGCACTGATCGGTATTCGGAACTGCGCAATGCCAAAGCCGGCACCCATCACAAGATTGAAATGTCGTATATCGGTGGGTGATTGACGTGGGTAAGGTCTCACCAATTCACCTGCCCTGTCATCTGCTTTTACAAAGGCAGTGCAGTGGGGGCTCATCAAGGCACATCCATTCAAGGGTGAGGTGCGGCTGGAGGGGGAAAAGGCTCGCACCCGCTATGTTGAGGACTGGGAACTCGAGGCGGCGCTGGCTATGCCATCACGCCGGAAGAAGGGCAGCGTTCTCATGGTCCAGGCGTACCTGCGTCTCAAACTTCTCACCGGTCTGCGCCAGCGCGATCTGTTGCTGCTCACCATGTCGCAGTTGCAGGACGATGGAATCCATGTCACTCCTAGTAAGACGGCCAAGACAACGGGCAAGGCGCTCATATACGAATGGACCCCAGAGCTGCGAGCCACGGTGGAGCAAGCGAAGGCCGTACGCCCAGCGATCTCGCCCTATCTGTTCTGCAACAAGTTTGGTGCCTGCTATGTCGATATTGATAAGGGCACAGCCGGTGATTGGAACAATATCTGGCAGAAATTCATGACTAGGGTACTTGCAGAAACTGAAGTCAAGGAGCGCTTCACTGAACACGATCTGCGCGCCAAGGTTGGCAGCGATGCCGAAACACTAGAGCGCGCTAAACAGCTGCTCGCGCACAGCGACTCAAAACTTGCTGAGCGGGTCTATCGAAGGCGCCCAGAAAAGATAAAATCAGCAAGATGAATTAGACACCTGCCAGTTTATTAGACAGCATCGGCTGAAAACCCTTGCCAATACAGGCTTTGATGGTGGGCGGTACTGGGATCGAACCAGTGGCTTCCACCGTGTGAAGGTGGCACTCTACCGCTGAGTTAACCGCCCATTAGAGAGGCGTGGATTTAACCATAAAGCGT
>CAJBAP010000358.1 GCA_903950295.1 uncultured Rhodocyclaceae bacterium | reverse complement strand
CAGTCTTTAGTACTCATTCCAAATTCAATGATCGCCGGCCGTTGATGCAGATTGTTGCCGTATCAAAAAGTCGGTGCTAGCGGGACGGCATCAGCGGCGACTAACCGCTGCCAGGATGCCCTGCATCAGAGCTACCGGTGTCGGCGGACAGCCGGGAATGCGCACATCGACGGCAACAACGTTTTCCACCGCACCGCAACTGGCGTAGTTGGGACCGAACAGTTGGCCCACTTCGCCGCAACCGCTGCCGCAATCCCCCACCGCCACCACCAGCTTGGGATCGGGCGTGCAATCGTAAGCGATGCGCAGCGCATTTTCCATGTTGCGCGTCACCGGGCCGGTGACCAGCAACATGTCGGCGTGGCGCGGGCTGGCGACAAACTTGATGCCGCGCCCTTCAAGGTTGTAGTAGGGATTGTTGAGCGCGTGAATTTCTAGTTCGCAGCCGTTGCATGAACCCGCGTCAACCGCGCGGATGGTCAGCGCCCGACTGAGGATGCGCAGGATTTCGTCGTGCAGCAGATCAAGCTCGCGTGTCGGAACATCGACCGCTGGCACCGACGGTGGCTCAGTGAGAATACCCGTCTTGAAGATGCGTCTGAGTAAAGGGATCACAAGTCGGCTCCGCTGTAAGAGAGATTGAACGACTTGTTGATCAGCGGAAAATCGGGAACGATGTCCTGCATCACCGCATGCTCAAGCGCCGGCCAGCACTGCCAGGAAGGGTCATGCGGATGCACGCGCGCCAGCTTGCCGGAGGCATCGAATTGCAAGCCAACCAGCACTTCGCCGCGCCAACCCTCGATGATGCCAAGACCGCCGGCATCAGCCACGGGAGCGACCTCTGTCGTTATCGCGCCGGCCGGCATGCCAACGGACATCTCGCGCAACAGGCGCAACGACTCGAATATTTCGTCGAAGCGCACCGCTACCCGCGCCGCCACGTCGCCGCGCTCGTCGGTCACCGGCCGTACGCCCAGCGTTGCATAGGGCAGCGGCGGCGTATAGCCTTGCCGATAGGCGCGGCCATCGAGAATGATGCCCGTGGCACGCGCCGCCATGCCGCTCAGCGAGAGCTCATGGGCCAGGGCGGCATCGATGGTGCCGGTGGTGAGGAACCGATCCTGCAAGCCGGCGTGGTTGTCGTAGATGGCGCGCAGCTCCTTCACCTCGCGCCCCAGGAGTTCGCACTGCGCGACGATGCGGGAGAGCCCGGCCGGATCGAGATCGACGCTGACACCGCCCGGCACGATGCGATCCATCATGAATCGATGGCCGAACAATTCAGCATTCAGACGCAGCCAGTCCTCCTTGAGGCGCAAGAACTGCGTGAGGCCGAAGGCGAAAGCCGCGTCGTTGCCCAGCGCGCCGAGGTCGCCGAGGTGGTTGGCGATGCGTTCGCGTTCCAGCATCAGCGCACGCAACATCAGCGCACGCGGCGGCGGCGTCACGCCACAGGCGGCCTCGGCTGCAGTTGCGTAAGCCCAGGCATAGGCGCAGGTGGAATCGCCCGAAATACGGCCGACCAGCTTTGCGCCAGTCGTCAGATCGCTGCCGATGAAACGCCGCTCGACGCCCTTGTGCTGGTAACCGAGGCGCTGCTCCAGTCGCAGCACCTTTTCGCCAATGACTGAAAATCTAAAGTGACCGGGCTCGATGATGCCGGCGTGAATAGGACCGACGGGAATTTCATGCGCCCCCTCCCCTCCCACCTGGACGAAGTCGTAATCGCTCGGTTCATTGGGAAAAACTTCGGCCTGATGGGCGACATCGGCCGCATCGTGGCGCAGCGGATACCAGTCGGCCGGCCAGGCGCCGTGGCGTAACCAGGGGCGCTGGTCGCTACCGTCATGCCGAATTCCGACCATGTCGTAAGTGGCACGCTGCATCCGGTTGGCCGCGGGGAAACGTGCAGAAAGATCGGGGTAAATCGGTGCATCGGCAGGCAAATCGAGACTGAGCCAGGCATGCCCCTCATGGAGGCCAAACACGCAGTGCAGACGGAAGCCACCACTCTGATGACGTTCATCACTACCCCACAGCGCAGCCAGGCGGCCACCGGCCAAATGCGCGGCGGCGGCGAAGTCTTCGAGTTCCTCCGCAACGGCGGCGCGCCCCTGCCACACCGGCGCACCGATACCGGGTTGGAGCCTGAAGTCGATGGCTTGGTCGAGGAGGAACATGGCTAACCTAACATGCGCGCTGCTTCATGGAACCAGCGCGTCAGGTAAGGGGGAATATAAAGGCCAAGCATCAGCACGATGCCCAGATGCAGGAACACCGGCGTGATCGCGGGCGCATGCGGCAGGCGCTTGGCTTCGGTTTCTCCGAACACCATCGGCTGCACCTTGCCGAATATCGCCGCAAAGGCGACGCCCAGCGCCAGCAGCAGCACCGGCGTTGCCCAGGGGTGGTGCTTCATGGCATGGGTGAGGATCATGAACTCGCT
>CAJBAP010000357.1 GCA_903950295.1 uncultured Rhodocyclaceae bacterium | reverse complement strand
CGGCCTGCTCGTCGTTGCCAAGACCCTGGCGGCGCAAACCGATCTGGTGCGACAGTTGCAGGCACGCACGGTGAAGCGTCACTACCTCGCACTGTTGCACGGCATGGTGCCCCATGACGGCACGGTGGATGCACCGCTCGGCCGCCACCCGGTACAACGCACCAAGATGGCGGTGCTGAAATATGGCGGCAAGGAAGCACGTACTCACTATCTGGTGAAGGAACGCTTCGAACATTGCGACCGCTGCACGCTGGTCGAGTGCCAGCTCGAAACCGGGCGCACTCACCAGATCCGCGTACATATGGCGAGCATCAAGCACCCGCTCGTGGGCGACCCGGTTTATGGCAAGACGAAGTGTGGCAATGCAATCCTCGACGCCTTCCCGCGCCAGGCACTGCACGCCTGGCGGCTGGCACTGGTACATCCGGCAGAGGGCATTGAGATGTCCTGGAAATCGCCACTACCGGAAGATTTCGCCACACTGCTGGACGATCTGCGTGACGAATAACTTCATCATTCCAGACTGGGATGCGCCCAGCAACGTGCATGCGCTGGTAACAACGCGCACCGGCGGCGTGAGCGCCGCACCGTGGGACAGCTTCAATCTCGGCGATCATGTTGGCGATGCTGCGGCAGCCGTCGCCGAAAATCGCCGCCGTTTGCGCCAACATCTACCCGCTGAACCGCTTTGGCTCAAGCAGGTACATGGCACCCAATGCTGTGACGCGCAGGTTTTATCAAGCATCAGCAACACCCGACTCACGGAAGCCGACGCAGCCTTTGTGCGTGCCCCTGATGTTGTCTGCGCGGTACTCACCGCCGACTGCCTGCCGGTATTGCTGTGCGATGAGGCCGGGACGGTTGTGGCCGCCGCCCACGCGGGTTGGCGCGGCCTGGCCGCCGGGGTGATCGAGTCAACCGTCAAATCAATGGGTGTGCCTGGGGAGCGCTTGATCGCCTGGCTGGGCCCCGCCATCGGGCCGCTCAATTTCGAAGTGGGTGATGAGGTACGAACGGCCTTTGTCGCTCACGACGTACAAGCAACCGCAGCCTTCGCGGCACAAACCAACGGTAAATGGCTATGCGATATCTACCTGCTCGCGCGACAGCGGCTGGCTGCGCTCGGCATAAGCCGTACCGCTAGCGCCGACTTTTGCACGGTACGCGACCAGGAACGCTTTTATTCCTACCGCCGCGAGGGTGTTACCGGCCGCATGGCCAGCCTGATCTGGCGCTCATGAATAAAGCCATATATATAGCCACATTGACAGCAGCTATGCTGCATTGCAAAATCGCACCCTTGAGCCCCCATAGAAGAGAAGCTGCATGACGACTCCCAACGATCCCAACACCGCATTGACCGCCCTGCAACAGGAATGGCACCAACATCACGCCGCCCTGTGGCAGGCAATGCTCCAGCGCAAACCCGGAGAAGCCACAACTCCCATGGTGCAGGCCGAACCTGGTGACAAACGCTTCGGCCATCCGGCGTGGGCAGAAAGTCCGATCTACGACTATCTGCATCAGGCTTACCTGCTGAATGCCAGCTATCTGAAGAAAATGGCCGATGTCGCGCCGGCAGCCGATGCTCTGTCAAAAAATCGGATGCAGTTCGCCACGCGCCAGTTCGTCGATGCCATGGCACCTTCCAACTTCGCCGCCACCAATCCTGAGTTCATCCAGAAGGCGCTCGAAACCAAGGGCGAAAGCATCAAACTCGGTCTGCAGAATCTGCTCGGCGATCTCGAAAAAGGTCGCATCTCGATGACCGACGACAGCGCCTTCGAAGTCGGCCGCAACCTTGCGCTCACGCCGGGTGCGGTGGTGTTCGAAAACGAACTGTTCCAGCTGCTTCAATACGCCCCGCTGACCGACACGGTAGCGCAGCGGCCTTTCCTGATCGTGCCACCCTGCATCAACAAGTATTACATCCTTGACCTGCAGCCGGAGAACTCGTTTGTCCGTTATGCGGTGTCGCAGGGGCAGACCGTTTTTCTCGTCTCCTGGCGCAATCCGTCGGCCGAACTGGGTCAGAAGACCTGGGACGACTACCTCGAGCATGGCCCGCTTACCGCCATCAAGGTCGTGCAGGAGATCTGCAAGACTGAGCAGATCAATGCGCTGGGCTTCTGCGTCGGCGGCACCATTCTTTCGTCCGCACTGGCCGTGGCACGGGCCCGTGGCGACAACCCGGTGGCCTCATTGACGCTGCTGACCACGCTGCTCGACTTTACCGACACCGGCGAGATCGGTTGCTTCGTCGATGAAAACTCGGTGGCGCAACGCGAAACCACCATCGGCAAGGGTGGCCTGCTGACCGCCAAGGAACTTTCCACCACCTTCTCCGCACTGCGCGCCAACGATCTGATCTGGCAGTACGTCGTCGGCAACTACCTCAAGGGCAACAAGCCGACCGCCTTCGACCTGCTCTACTGGAACGGCGACTCGACCAACCTGCCCGGCCCCTTCGCGGCCTGGTACCTGCGCAACCTTTATCTGGAGAACAGCCTGCGCGAACCCGGCAAGTTGGTGATGTGCGGCGTCAAGGCCGACCTCGGCCGCGTCGACATGCCGCACTTTATCCTCGCCACGCGCGAAGACCACATCGTGCCCTGGCAATCGTCCTATCTCGGCCACAAACTGCTGGGCGGCCCCGCCACATCATCCACCTTCGTGCTCGGCGCTTCCGGGCACATCGCGGGCGTAATCAACCCCGCTGCCAAGAACAAGCGCAGCCACTGGATCAACGACAGCACCACCGCAAACTCCGACGAATGGCTGGCTACGGCCACCGAAGTAAAGGGCAGCTGGTGGCAACGCTGGGCTGACTGGCTCAAGCAATTTGGCGACGGTGAAGTACCGGCGCGCGGTCGCATGGGCAACAAGAAGTATCCGCCGGGTGAGCCTGCACCCGGTCGCTATGTAAAAGAAAAGGCATGAAATCAGGGCCAGCTACAAGAGCCCGGGAGAAATACTCTTACACCATCAACCACGAGCACTGAAAGGAAAATCATGACTCAACGCGTAGCTTTCGTAACCGGCGCCATGGGCGGCCTCGGCACCGCCATTTGCCAGGGATT
>CAJBAP010000356.1 GCA_903950295.1 uncultured Rhodocyclaceae bacterium | reverse complement strand
TCAATACGCTCAGATTCTCTGGCGCATCATCGACAATCAGCAGAGTAGCCTTCGGCACGTTCGGTGATCTCAAAATAGAAAGTAGAAAGCGAACTCGGCGATCTTACTCGCTGCGACATGACATGCGTTGACCGATGTCAAAATGCATAAGCTTCCTGGTCGTATGATGCGAAAGCGATATCGTCTGCCAAATTCAGCTATCCGGAATTCGACTCCATGCCACGTCCACCGCCACTTTCGGCCCAGTACCTGCTTTACTTTGTCGCAGCTTTGCTGGGCACTTCGTTGCTGCTCGCCTTCTTTCTCTGGAACGCCTATCGCCAGACCAATACCACGGTGGAAGTGGCCATGAAAAACATGGTACTGACCGTGGAAGCCCATATCGACGCCTCGTTGCGGCGCCTCGAGGGTAATCTGGAGCATATTGCCACCGAACTTCCTGCTGCCGCCCTCGAGCAAAGGAATGCTGCACGGTTTGTTGAGGCGGTGCGCCGCGACCTCAACAAGCGGACTCTCCACTTCCCGGAGTTGAGTTCCTTCCGCATCTTCGACGCCAAGGGTGACAGCCTCTACAACAGCGGCCCGGTCGTTGCCCCCATCAACATCACAGAGCGCAGCTATTTCAAATGTGCCAAAGCTAACCCGACGATTCAGCTCTGCTTTTCCGAAGCGATCGTGGGCAAGCAAACCAATGTGCCCGTTGTTGTCATTGCAAAGCCCATTACCGACACGGATGGCCACTTCCGTGGTGTGGTCATCGGCGCCCTGGAAATGCGTTATTTCACCAAACTATTTTCCACCCTCGATCTCGGCCCGAGCGGCGTAATCGCGCTGCGTCGAACCGAAGATGGCGCCCTGCTCGCCCGCTGGCCTGACCAGCCCGCCGCACTCAATGTTCCGTACAAACCCGAACACCCACTCTGGCCGTGGCTCCAAAGCGGTCAGAGAGAGGGTTTGTCTCGCCTGACCTCCCAGACGGACAACATCGAGCGTTTGTTCGCCTACCGTCGTCTGGACCGCTATCCATTCTTTATCATTCCCGGGCGCACCGCCAATGAATACCTCGCTTCCTGGCGGCAGACGGCGATCATTTCGATCGGATTTGTCAGCGTCATCCTGGCCATTCTGGCCCTTGTCCTGCACCACCAGTGGCGAGCACGCCTGCGGGAACTCCAGCACAATCGCGAACTGGCCATCGCCCGCGACACCGCCGAAGCCGCCAGTCGCGCCAAGAGCACCTTTTTGGCCAACATGAGTCACGAATTGCGCACGCCGATGAATGCCATCATGGGCATGACCGACCTGGCCTTGCGCCATGCCACCGATCCAAAGTTGCGCGACCAACTCACCAAGGTCAGCCAGGCCTCCCAGCACCTGCTCCATGTCATCAACGACATTCTCGATATATCCAAAATCGAAGCAGACCGCCTCACACTCGAGCAGATCAGCTTCAGGATCGGCGAGATACTGGAAAACATCAGGAGCCTGATGGAGCAGAAAACGGCGGAAAAAGGTCTGAAGTTGATCATCGACATTCCCACCGGGCTTGTCGGCCTGACCCTGCAGGGCGATCCGCCGCGCCTGACCCAGACACTGCTAAATCTCACCGGCAACGCCGTCAAGTTCACTACCTCCGGGACCATCACACTGCGGGTGTCGGTGACGGAAGAAAGCCCGACCGAGGTTCTGCTACGCTTCGAGGTGCAGGACACCGGCATCGGCATCACCGCAGAAGATCAGCAACGTCTGTTTACGGCCTTCGAACAGGCCGATGGCTCGATGACGCGCAAATATGGCGGCACCGGTCTGGGTCTCGCCATCAGCAAACGTCTGGCGCATTTGATGGGTGGCAGCATCGGGGTGGACAGCACAAAGGGCAAGGGCAGCACCTTCTGGTTTACCGCCCGACTGGCCAAAGCTGCCCCATCCACCGTGCCGACTCAGCAACAAAGCAGTATCTCCATCGATATGCGCCTGAAGGCCCAACACGCCGGGGCACGTATTCTTCTGGCCGAAGATGAGCCGATCAACCAGGAAGTTTCGCGGGGGCTATTGGAAGATGTCGGCCTCGTGGTGGACCTGGCCGATGACGGCCTCATGGCAGTGGAGATGGCCAAACGCACCCATTACGACCTGATCCTGATGGACATGCAGATGCCAAAGCTGAACGGTGTCGATGCCACGCGGGCGATTCGGGCCATTCCCGGCAGGGAACACACGCCCATTCTGGCGATGACAGCCAATGCCTTCGATGAAGATCGCCAGATTTGCCTGGCAGCAGGCATGAACGACCACATCGGCAAACCGGTTGATCCCGACCTGTTGTTCGAGACCTTGCTGAAATGGCTATCCAGGTAGCCGCTAGCCAGTGACGATCAATCCGCCGGCGTAAAAAAGCGCTCGCGCAGTTCTTCGAGCCCCAACATCGCCAATAATTCGTGCAGACGTTGGGCTCGACGCCGGTCAGGCTGATTGCCACGCCGGGCAATGATCAACTCGTTTTTCATCGAATGTTCCCAGCCCACCAGTTCGGTAACGCTGACTTGGTAGCCATGCGCTTCCAGTTGCAGGCAACGCAGCACGTTGGTGACATGGCTACCGAATTCGCGCGTGTGGATCGGATGGCGCCAGAGCTCCACTATCGTTTTTGCCAGCACCATTCCCTTGTTTTTCTTTAACGTGGCAGCCACTTCAGACTGACAGCAGGGCACCAGCACGATGAATTTCGCCTGTTTTTGCAGGGCAAAGCGGATTGCATCGTCGGTGGCGATATTGCAGGCATGCAGCGCGGTCACGATATCAATGGTCGCCGGCAGTTCGGTCGATCCCAGCGTGTCGACCACGGTCTGATTGAGAAAGGCCATCCCGCTAAAGCCGAGTTTTTCGGCCAGCACGCGAGACTTTTCGACCAACTCATCGCGACTTTCGATACCGATAATGTGCGATTCACTCTTCAAGCCCTTGAAAAACAGGTCGTAAAGAATAAAACCGAGGTAAGACTTGCCCGCGCCCAGATCAACCAATCGAATGACCGGCGAGGCTTGTTGAAGCTCGATCAACAGGGGTTCGATGAAGTTGTAAAGATGATAAACCTGCTTCAGTTTGCGCCGACTGTCCTGATTCATGCGGCCATCGCGCGTCAGTATGTGCAGTTCTTTTAGCAATTCGACCGATTGTCCGGGTCTTATTTCGTTTTTTATATCCATGGTTGGTGGTATTCTGTGCTGCATTGCAACATTCCCTGAGGCGAGGAGCTGAAAGGTTCCAGTCTATAGCGTATGAACTACGAACAGCATTATCTGACCCCCCTCTTCGAACCGAAATCCATCGCCGTCATCGGCGCTTCGGAAACCCCGGACTCGGTTGGCGGCACCGTGGTCCGCAACGTCATCGACGGTGGCTTCAAGGGCAAGCTTTTCCTCGTCAACCCAAAACATCCAACGGTGTTTGGCCAAAAGACCTACGAATCGGTCGAAAGCATCCCGCAACGACTCGATCTCGTCGTGATCTGCACCAAGGCCGAAACGGTGCCAGCCATTGTCGAAGCCTGCGGCCGCGCTGGCGCCCGCAACGCCATCGTCATTTCCGGTGGCTTTGCCGAGATGGGTCCGCGCGGCGCCAGTCTGGCCCGCTCGATGCTGGACAACGCCCGCCGCCATAACCTGCGACTGCTCGGCCCCAACTGCCTGGGCATCATGCGCCCCGGCAGCAACCTCAATGTCACGTTCGCCCACGGCAGTGCCAACCCCGGCACCATCGGTCTGATTTCGCAATCGGGCGCCCTGTGCACCGCCATTCTCGACTGGGCGCTACCCAACAACGTCGGTTTTTCCAATGTGGTGTCGCTGGGTGCCGAGAGCGATGTCGACTTCGGCGAAGTCCTCGACTACATGGTGGCCGATCCACGCACCGAAAACATCTTCCTGTACATCGAGGGCATCAAGAACGCCCGCCGTTTCATGAGCGCATTGCGCGCTGCGGCCCGCTGCAAACCCGTGCTGCTGATCAAGGTGGGACGTCACCCCGCCGGCAAGCAAGCCGCGCTGTCGCACTCGGGCGCATTGGTGGGCGCCAACGACGTGTTCGATGCGGCGCTGCGCCGCGCCGGCGTGGTACGTTTGGGCAACGTCGGTCAGATGTATGCCGCCGCAGAAGCGCTGTTCTCCCACTTCCGGCCACGCGGCAAGCGCCTGATGATCGTCACCAATGGCGGTGGCCCCGGCGTGATGGCCGCCGACCACGCCGACGACATCGGCATTCCTCTGGCTGTTCTCTCCGCGGCCACGACCGCCAAGCTCAACGAAAGCCTGCCGCCGACCTGGTCGAAAGCCAATCCAATCGACCTGGTGGGGGATGCCGACCCGGCACGCTACGCCACCGCACTCACCGCCTGCCTGGAAGACGAAGGTGTCGATGGCGTGCTGGTTATCCTGACGCCACAGGCGATGACCGATCCAACTCAGGCGGCGCGCGTCATCATCGATGTGGCGAAGAAATTCGACAAGCCGCTGGTAACCTGCTGGATGGGCGAAGACCAGGTGCGCGAGGCACGCAAGCTGTTCAAGGGCGCCGGCATTCCAACCTTCCGTACGCCGGAACCCGCCGTCGAACTGTTTTCGCATATTTCCAACTATTACCGCAACCAGCAACTGCTGATGCAGGCCCCGGCGGCCATCTCGAACCAGACCCCGCCGCGTCTCGAATCGGCCAAACTGGTGATCGAAACCGCTCTGTCCGAGGGGCGCAAGACGCTCAACGAGATGGAGTCGAAGGCGCTGCTGGCGGCCTTCCGCATCCCCATCGCCCAAACCGTGGTGGCACGTTCCCCTTCCGAGGCGATGGTGCTGGCCGAGGAAATCGGCATGCCGGTGGTGATGAAGATCGACTCGCCGCAAATCACCCACAAGTCCGACTCGGGTGGCGTACGCCTCAATCTCAATACGCTGGCACAAGTCCGTGATGCCTACAACGAGATTCTCGAAGAGGTGAAGAAGAATCGCCCGGATGCCATCATCCACGGCATTGCCATCGAACCGATGATCCAGAAGACCAACGGCCGTGAACTCGTCGTCGGCATGATGCGCGACCAGATCTTCGGCCCGACCATCATCTTCGGCCCCGGCGGCACCAGCGTCGAATCCTGCGGCACCGAACGCGCCGTCGCCCTGCCACCGCTCAACCGCTTCCTCGTCGCCGACATGCTGGCCACGACCCGCACCTCGGCCCGCCTCGGCGAATTCCGCAACATGCCCCCGGTCAATATGGAGGCACTTGAAGCCGTACTGCTGCGCGTCTCCGAGATGGTCTGCGAACTGCCGTGGATTCGCGAAATGGACATCAACCCGCTGATCGTCGACGAAAATGGTGCTGTCGCCGTGGATGCCCGCATCGCCATCGAAAATCTTTCGCTGACCGCCGGTCGTTACGACCACATGGCGATCCACCCCTATCCATCGCACTTGGCGTCGAAATACCAGACCAAAGACGGCCAGACAGTCTTCATTCGCCCAATCAGTCCGGAAGATGCCGACATGGAGCAGGAATTCGTCAAGAACCTGTCGGCCGAGTCCAAGTATTACCGCTTCATGAACACCCTGCGCGAACTCTCACAGACACAACTGGTGCGTCTGACCCAGATCGACTACGACCGCGAAATGGCTTTTGTCGCCTACATTGATCATGAGCGGGTCAACGGCCTCGAAGTCCAGGTCGGCGTGGCGCGCTATGCGATGAACCCGGATGGTGAATCCTGCGAATTCGCCATCGTCGTCGCCGACGACTGGCAGGGCAAAGGATTGGCACGCCGCCTGATGGGCGTGATCATCGATGCGGCCCGCTCGCGCGGCGTCAAATACATGAACGGCGATTTCCTCTCCGAGAACCGCCGCATGATCCAGTTCGTCTCTAGCCTGGGCTTTGTTCTTTCCACGCACCCCGAAGATTCCGGCATGAAACGCGGTGTACTGGTGCTGAACTAAAAGTCGGCGCTGGCGGGACGGCATTGTTATGGAGCGCTGCCCCTGGTGTGGCGATGATCCGCTCTATGTGACGTATCACGACAGCGAGTGGGGCGTGCCCTGCCACGACGAGCGCACCCTGTTCGAGTTCATCGTGCTGGAAGGTGCACAAGCCGGGCTGTCTTGGATCACGGTACTGAAGAAGCGCGAAAACTACCGCAAGGCGCTACACAATTTTGATGCTGCACGGATCGCCTGCTACGGCGATGCAGAGGTTGCTCGCCTGCTGGCCGACACCGGCATCATCCGCAACCGCCTCAAGATCGCGGCGACGATAGCCAATGCCCGTGCGACCTGTGCGCTACACGATGCAGGACGCACGCTCGATACGTTACTCTGGCAGTACGTCGATGGCCAACCCGTCATCAACCACTGGCAGCGCATGGACGAAGTACCTGTCTTCACCCCTGCCGCAGTGGCTCTCTCGAAAGAACTCAAGC
>CAJBAP010000355.1 GCA_903950295.1 uncultured Rhodocyclaceae bacterium | reverse complement strand
CTGCCCGATTCGGGTATCGATGAAACAGTCCTGATCCGCCTGGTTGAAGGTCTGCCGGAGGAGGGCGCGCGGCGCTTGGTGGATGCGATTGCCCAGGCACGCGAGTTGTACGGCGATGGAAAAGTCGGCACTGGCGAGACGGCGTTCGAGCATGGGCTGGGGGCGGCGCTGATCCTCGCTTCCTTGAACCTCGACATCGACAGTCGTCTGGCCGCCTTGCTGTTCGCCGTGCCCGACTATCTGGAGCATGCGCGTGAAAAGATGAGCGCGCGCTGGGGTGCGCCGGTAGCCGATCTGATCGACGGACTGTATCGCCTGAAGCACCTGCGGCCATTGACGCTGGCGGCTGCCGGAGGTCAGGCGCAGTCCGAGATCCTGCGCAAGATGCTGCTGGCGCTGGCCGCCGACATCCGCGTGGTGATGGTACGGCTGGCCTCGCGCACCCAGACCTTGCGTTGGTTCACCGACCACGATACGCCGGAGCGCCTCGAGATGGCGCGGGAAAGCCTGCAAATCTATGCACCGCTCGCCAACCGCCTCGGCGTCTGGCAGATCAAATGGGAAATCGAGGACTTGTCTTTCCGTTTCACCGAGCCGGCGACTTACAAGCGCATCGCCAAACAGCTCGACGAAAAACGGCTGGAGCGCGAATCCTTCATTGTCACGGCGGTGGCACGCCTGAAGGACGAGCTGGCGAAAGCCGGCGTCGTGCATGCCGAGGTGCATGGCCGGCCCAAGCATATCTACAGCATCTGGAACAAGATGCGGAAGAAGGACATCGAGTTCGCCGCAGTCTATGACGTGCGGGCGCTGCGCGTCGTGCTCGACGATGTGAAGGACTGCTACACGGCGCTCGGCATCATCCATGCCCTGTGGCAGCCGATCCACGGCGAATTCGACGATTACATCTCGCACCCGAAAGGCAACGATTACCGCTCCCTGCATACCGCCGTGATGGCCGAAGACGGGCGTGCGTTCGAAGTGCAGATCCGCACCCACGAAATGCACCAACATTCCGAAATGGGCGTCGCTGCCCACTGGCGCTACAAGGAGTCCGGCACCTCGGCCAAAGCCGATTCTGCCTACGACGACAAGATCGCCTGGCTGCGGCAATTGCTGTCGTGGCGCGACGAAATCACCGATTCGGCGGATTGGGTGGCCCAGTTCAAGCGTGCTTCCCTCGACGACACAATTTATGTGATGACGCCGCAGGGCCGCGTCATCGACTTACCCCAAGGTGCCACACCGATCGATTTTGCCTACCGCGTGCATACCGATCTGGGCCACCGCTGTCGCGGCGCGAAGGTAAATGGCCATCTGGTGCCGCTGAATACCCCGCTGGAAAGCGGACAACAGGTCGATATTACGGTGGCCAAGACGGGTGGTCCATCGCGCGACTGGCTATCGACGACCCAGGTTTATCTGGCGACGCCGCGCGCCCGTCAGAAGGTCAAGGCCTGGTTCGCTGCCCAGCAGGAGGCGGCGATGCTGGTGGAGGGGCGGGCCTTCGTTACTCGCGAGTTGCAGCGCGATGGCGCGGCACAAGCCAACCATGAGGATCTGGCGCACAAACTCGGCTTCAAGCACACGGATGATATGTTCCTCGCCGCCGCGCGGGGTGAGGTCGGCATACGGGCGATTCAGGTTGCGTTGCGCGGAGAAGTCGCGGCACCGGAATCCGAACCGGAAATCCAGACGCACCGCGCCAAATCAGAAGCCTCGAGTACGGGCCAGATTCTGATCGTCGGCATGGACAAGCTGATGACGCAACTCGGCCGCTGCTGCAAGCCGGTTCCGCCCGATGCCATCGCCGGTTTTGTCACGCGCGGGCGTGGTGTTTCCGTGCATCGGGTCGAATGTGCCAACTTCCGCAACATGGCGGCACGCAATCCGGAACGGGTGATCGACTCCCAGTGGGGCGGCAAAAACGAATCAATCTACGCCTGCGACCTGCGTGTCGAGGCGGCTGACCGCCAAGGCTTGCTGCGCGACATTTCGGATGTGCTGTCGAAAGAAAAGGTCAACGTTACCGCAGTCAATACACAGTCGAAGAGCGGCGTGGCGCGCATGGCCTTCACTGTCGAACTCGGCAGTGCCGCCCAATTGCAGCGCATCCTTGGCGTGCTGGGTGAGGTGGAGGGAGTTGTGCAGGTGGGCCGCGGCTAAAACATGACCCAACCTTCGCTGCGCTCACGTGTCCTGCTCATCGACCTGCTCAAGGCGACGGCAGCCCAGCTGATCGTGCTGCACCATCTGGCCTGGTTTGGCCCCTTGAGCGATCAGGCAGCGACTTTTTCTTCCTTATTTGCCGACATCATCGCCTGGTTCGCCCATTACGGGCGTTATGCCGTGGCGGTTTTCATCGTCACCAGCGGATTTCTCGCGGCGCAATTTCTGCCCATGCGTGGCTTGCTTCCGGGCGACACACCCGGCTGCCTGATTCGGGAGCGCTATCTCCGGCTGGCCATGCCATTTGCGGCTGCCTTGCTGCTGGCGATCATCTGCAACGTCCTGGCGCGTCAATGGATGAGCCATGATTCTCTCGGTAGTCCGCCGCAGTT
>CAJBAP010000354.1 GCA_903950295.1 uncultured Rhodocyclaceae bacterium | reverse complement strand
GGATATTCAGCCGGGCAAACCGGCACGTCCGCCCAAGGAGACCACCCATGTCGTGCTCGATAGCCCGGCAGGCCTGCATGGCAAGAAACTGGAACAGTTGCTGCGCATGGCCAACCGCATCATCGTGCCCCTGCAACCGTCCTTGTTCGATATTTTCGCCACCCGCGTATTCATTGACGAATTGCTGGCCACCAAGCAGTATCGCAAGGAAGCCGTGCGTATCGCCGTGGTGGGCATGCGTGTCGATGCCCGTACGCGCTCGTCCGGCGAACTGGAACGTTTCCTCGAAGACACGGGATTGCCGGTCGTGGCCCACTTGCGCGATACGCAAAACTATGTTCAGGCGGCAGCGCATGGCATGTCGATCTTCGACCTTCCCCCTGCGCAGGGCGCACATGACTGGGAGCAGTGGGCGCCACTGCTGCGCTGGGTCGACCCTGTTTAGCGTGGAATTGCCGTCCCGCCAGCGCCGACTTTTCACGGTGGCCCGCTGTCAGGCCGCTTTAAATAAGATCTGGATACATCGCCGCGCGCAAAACCACCTGGGTACGGTGTTCGCGTTCGCGGGTGGAAAACCAGAATACGCCACACTTCTTGATGGGCATGTCGGACTCTGTTCCGCCGATGAATAGCGAGACCAGGCGACCGATGCTCGGTTGATGGCAGATGACCAAGACCGCTTCGCTGCCCTCCGGCCAATTTGCTACCGACAACAGGTCGGTCGTATCGGCCCCCATGCCCAGCTTGCGTTCGACAGAGTAGGCCAACTCGAGGAAATCGGCCGTCTGTTGGGTCCGACGCGAAGGTGCAACGTGAATACGCGTGTTTTTGGGCAGCCGGGTTTTCAGCCAGGCGGCCATGCTGGCTGCCTGCTTCTTGCCGTTCTCTGACAGTTTTCGATCAAGATCGAGGATGCCACTTGCGGGTTTTTCCGCTTCGGCGTGACGCCAGAGGATGAGTTCCATGGGCGCGCTAGACGCGTACCAACCGCTCTGCAGGCAAGCTGGCCGAAAATGTGCTGCCGCGCCCCACCTCTGATCGAATCAGCAGGGCACCCTGATGCCGCGCCAGTACATGCTTGACGATGGCCAGACCGAGTCCGGTGCCGCCACTCGCGGCTGAACGTCCCTTGTCGACACGATAGAAACGCTCGGACAGGCGCGGCACATGTTCTGGCGGAATGCCGATACCCGTATCGGTAACCGCGAAGGTCGGACTGCCGTCTGCGTCATGCCAAGACAGGGTAATGCTGCCCCCGGCAGGGGTATAGCGCACGGCATTCGAGACCAGGTTCCCGAAGGCGCTTCTCAGTTCGTCAGGGCTGCCTTGCACCCAACACGGGGCAATCTCGCCGAGCTCGATCGTATGGCGTCCGCCAGACAAGGCGCGCGATTCGACGAGCAGCGTCTGCATCAGCGCCGGCACGTTAACACGCTCCTCACGCGGTGGCGTGGACGCATTTTCCAGACGGGAGAGGGTCAACAGATCCTCCACCAGTCGATTCATGCGTTGGGCTTGTTCGTTCATCAACACGAGAAAGCCACTGGCCGCGTCTGCCGGCGGTGCATTCTCACTGGTGAGTTGCTCGAGAAAACCGGAAATCACCGTCAGCGGCGTACGGAGTTCGTGCGACACGTTGGCGATGAAATCGCGCCGTATGGTTTCGGCACGAGCGATCTCCGTGATGTCGCGCGCGAGCAGCAGCCCGCCGGCATCGCCAAACGAGAGTAGCGAGATGGACAAGACGCATCTTGGTTGCTCGCCATTCAGCGCCAGCACCAGCGGATCACGTTGCCGGCCGGCACGAAAATCCGTCAGATACTCGATAAACTGGCTATGCCGGATCAGTTGTTCGATCAGGGTGCCGGTATCGCGCTGCGCGTCGAGGCCGAACTGCCGGCAGGCAGTGGCATTCAACCATTCGATGTGATCGTTACCGTCGAGCAGAATGACGCCATCCGGCATGGTCTGTACCATCAGGCGAAAACGATCGCGACTGGAAGCCAGGGCAATGCGCTCGATATGATCTTCCTTGCGCAGCCGTTGCAGCCGCGTGAAGATGTCCCGCCAGGCGCCAATGCCATCCGGCGTATTGCGCACCTCCGGCTGGTTGAGCCAGATACGCAACTGGCGCCGCTGCCGCAACTGCACCAACAGGAGGATGGACGGCACGCAGACGAGGAAAAGCAGCACCAGCAGCACCAGCGTGCCAATGCCAAATTGCATCATTCGGTCTTGCCCGAAAATTTGTAGCCGATCCCGCGAATCGTCTGGATCATGGCCTCTCCCTCGCTGCCGAGTGCGGCACGCAGGCGGCGAATATAGACATCGATGGTGCGATCTTCGAGAAAGCGATGGTCGCCACGCAGGGCGTTCAGCAACTGGTCGCGCGTCAGCGCGCGTTCCGGGTTGTGCATCAGGTACTGCAACAGATCAAATTCAGACGGTCCGAGCGTAATCGTACGGCCGGCACAGGTCACCGTGTGGGAAGCCGGATCGAGGCACAGCGGGCCGATGTTAACCGCATCGCCCGCCAGATGCGGTGCCCGCCGCCGCAGCACGGCACGGATGCGGGCTATCAGTTCCAGCGGCGAGAAGGGTTTGGTGACATAGTCGTCCGCACCAAGATTCAAGCCTTGAATGCGGTCTTGTTCTTCACCACGGGCGGTAACCATGATGATGGGCAGTTCGCGCGTTCGCGGCTCGGCGCGCAAGCGCTTCGCCAAGGTAATGCCCGACATGCCGGGCAGCATCAGATCAAGCAACACCGCAGCCGGCAGTTTTCCATGAATTTCCTTGAGCGCATCTTCTGCACTCCCAACAACGACAGGATCGATACCCGCCTGCAGCAGCGAGTAACGCAACAACTCCTGAATTGCCGGCTCATCCTCTACCACCAGTACGCTGGGGAGCGGATTACTCATTCAACCTGCACCTCGCGCTCAAGCGCATCGAGGCCGATATGGCGCACATCGCGGCCCATGGTGATGTAAATGACATCTTCGGCGATATTTTTGCTGTGGTCGCCGATGCGCTCGATCGATTTGGCGATGAAGATGACATCCAGCGCCGTGGTGATGGTGCGCGGATCTTCCATCATGAAGGTAATCATCTGGCGCACGATGGCGCGAAAGTTCTGATCGATCTCCTTGTCCTGGCGCACGATGCGTGCCGCCATGGCGGTGTCGCCGCGCACAAAGGCATCGAGAACATCGTGCAACATGGCGACAGTCTGGTTGCCCATGGCACGGATATGCATGGTCTGCATCAGGCACTGGCTCATGCCGCGTTCCAGGATATTGCGCGTCACCTTGGCAATCTTCTTCGCCTCGTCACCGATACGCTCGAGGTCGGTCACGGTTTTGCCCACGGCCAGAACCATGCGCAGATCGCCAGCGGCCGGTTGCCGTTTTGCGATGAGATGCGAGCAGTCGCTGTCGATGGCGATTTCCATTTCATCCACACCGGCATCGCGGGCGATGATGGTTTCGAGCAGATCGCGATCGCCCTCGACAAAGGCGGTGAGTGCGGCACGGACTTGTTCCTCAACCAGCCCACCCATCCGCGTGACATGTGCACGCAGGGCGTCGAGATCGTTGTCGAATTGTTTTGAAAGATGTTCGCTCATGATGACTCCTTATCCGAAGCGGCCGGTAATGTAATCCTCGGTACG
>CAJBAP010000353.1 GCA_903950295.1 uncultured Rhodocyclaceae bacterium | reverse complement strand
TGCGCTCCGCCACCAGCGACACGGCGAGCCTGCTACGCGACGTGCCCGGCGTCAGTCTCTACGGCGCCGGCGGCGTTTCCAGCCTTCCGGCGATTCACGGCCTGGCGGACGACCGCCTGCGCATCAAGGTGGATGGCATGGATTTGATTGCCTCCTGCCCGAACCACATGAATCCAGCACTGTCGTATATCGATCCAAGCAACGTCGGCGCAATGAAGGTGTATGCCGGCCTTTCCCCAGTGAGTGTTGGCGGCGACAGCATCGGCGGTTCCATCGTCGTCGATTCGCCGGTGCCAACCTTTGCCAAATCAGGCGAGGGCAACCTCTTCAAGGGCGAAGCGGGGGCCTTCTATCGCAGCAACGGCAATGCCTACGGAGGAAATTTGGCGGCGACCTATGCCACCGAGTCCTTCAACATCAGCTATACCGGTGCCACGGCCCAGTCAGATAACTATGCTGCCGGTGGAAGCTTCAAGAACTACACGGCCACCGGACGCGCGGGCCATACGCTGCCCCGCGACGAAGTCGGTTCGACGGCGTATGAAACGCGCAACCACACCTTGGGCTTCGCCCTCAAGGGGAGCAATCATCTCGTCGAAGCAAAATTCGGCTATCAGGATTTGCCCTACCAGCTCTACCCGAACCAGCGCATGGACATGCTCGACAACGAGCAGAAACGACTGAACCTGCGTTACCTCGGCCAGTTCAACTGGGGTTCGCTCGAAGCGCGCGCATATTACGAGAAGGTCGACCACTTCATGGATTTTGGTGACGACAAGCGCTACTGGTACGGAGTCGCTTCAAATTCCGGCATCAACGGTATTCCCTGCTCGCCACTTAGCGGAACTGCACCCACATGTGCTGCCGGAATGCCGATGTACACCGAAGGGAAAACCAGCGGTGCCTCGGTCAAGGCCAGCATCGACCTGACGCAGCAGGATCTCCTGCGCATCGGCGGCGAAATCCAGCAATACCGGTTGGACGACTGGTGGACGCCCTCCGGCGGTGGTATGTGGCCGGGCACATTCTGGAACATCAACAACGGCGAACGCGACCGCACCGCCCTGTTCGGCGAATGGGAAAAACGTCTGAGCCCGCAGTGGCTGACCCTGCTGGGTATCCGTTACGAACGGGTCAATACCGATGCCGATAATGTTCGTGGGTATAGCACTGCAGCCGCGGCCATGGGCAATCAGGTTGCCGATGCCAATGCCTTCAATGCACAAGATCACAGCAAGACCGACAATAACTGGGATCTGACCGCGCTGGCCAAATACACTGCCAGCCCGATGCATGACATTGAGTTCGGCTTCGCCCGCAAGGTGCGCTCGCCCAATCTCTACGAGCGCTATACGTGGTCGACCTGGTCGATGGCCGCCGTCATGAACAACTTCGTTGGCGATGGCAACGGTTACATCGGCGACATCAACCTGGACCCGGAGAAGGCACATACCATCAGTGCAACTTTCGACTGGCATGCGGCTGACCGCAGCTGGGAATTCAAGGCAACACCCTACTACACCCATGTCGCGGACTACATCGACGCAATTCGTTGCCCGAGCGGTTCGGCCTGCACAGCCGCGAACACTACAACGACCAATCAGTTTGTTGCCCTGAAATACGCAAACCAGACTGCCCGCCTCTACGGCCTGGATCTTTCCGGTCGCATGCCGCTAGGCCAGACGGGCATCGGCACCTTCGGACTGAAAGGGCTGTTGAACTACACCAACGGGAAGAATACCGATACCGACGATGGTCTCTACAACATCATGCCGCTCAACGCCAAGCTGACACTGACGCATCAGTATGGCGGCTGGGACAATGGCGTAGAACTGGTGATGGTGAGGGGCAAGAACGATGGTTCCGACGTACGCAACGAGATCGAGACCTCCGGCTACAACCTGGTCAACCTGCGCGGAAGCTATTCTTGGAAACAGGTGCGCGTCGACTTCGGCATCGAGAACCTGTTCGACAGGGAGTACTACCTGCCCCTCGGCGGCGCCTATGCCGGCCAGGGCAGAACCATGTCGATCAACCCGCCCAATACAGATGGAATGTTCGCTTGGGGCACCGCCGTTCCCGGCCAGGGCCGCTCGCTTTACGCTGGGGTGAATTACAAGTTCTGAT
>CAJBAP010000352.1 GCA_903950295.1 uncultured Rhodocyclaceae bacterium | reverse complement strand
GTTGTATCCCCACGACACCACCGTGCCGTCGGCTTTGAGCGCGACGGTATGGAAGTCCCCAGCCGCCACAGAGACAACCCAGCTGAGTCCCGGCACCGGTACCGGGCTATGGCGTTCGGTCGTGGTGCCGTCGCCCACTTGACCGAAGTCGTTCCATCCCCACGCCACCACCGTGCCGTCTGCCTTGAGCGCGACGGTATGGCCGGTGCCAGCGGCCACCGCGACGACACCGGAGAGTCCCGGCACCGCCAACGGACTCCCGCGAGCGATCCATGTGCCGTCGCCTAGTTGGCCCCAGGTGTTGCATCCCCACGTCACTACCGTGCCGTCCGCTTTGAGCGCGACGGTGTGGTCTTGCCCGGCCGCCACCGCGATGACCCCGCTGAGCCCCAGCACCGCCACCGGACTCCAGCGATTGATCGTGGTGCCGTCGCCCAGTTGGCCGCAGCTGTTATGTCCCCATGTCACCACAGTACCGTCCGCTTTGAGTGCGGCGGTATGCCCACCCCCGCCGGCCGCCACCGCGATGACCCCGCTGAGCCCTGGCACAGCTGCCGGGCTCCAGCGATCGGCCGTGGTGCCGTCGCCCAGTTGGCCATAGTAGTTCGATCCCCACGTCACCACCGTACCATCCGCTTTGAGCGCGACCGTATGGCCTGCCCCTGCCGCCACAGCGATGATTCCGGAGAGTCCCGGCACCGCCACCGGGCTAGTGGCAACGTCGCCCGGGCCGTTCTGACCCCACGTCACCACAGTGCCGTCCGCTTTGAGTGCTACGCTATGCAGGGCCCCAGCCGCGACCATCGGCGTGACACTGGCCGCCGACGCTAGCGCTGGACTGAGCAAACTCAAGAGTATGAAAAAACGAAGGAAGAGGGAGACGAGGGAACCCATGGCAACTCCATTGAATAGCAGATTCATACGGGATGTTATTCCGGTGGTGGTGCCAACAAATCGAGGCCGACAAAATGCGCGGCGACCCTCGTTTGAAGCGGCGAGACAAAAAGGCAATGTCCGTTCTGGACAGGCGTCAAGAACGGGCGTTGGGTGTGATTCGCGCATAAGATTCCCCAAGAAACCGAAGCCATGGCTGCATGAAGATTTTCTGCAGATGGCTGTCGCTGTGTTGCAAGGGAATCGATTGGAGGCAGCGGATCGCTGCCTTTGGTGGAGTGGCCCCGGATCGCGTGGCATCCTCAAGCGCGCAAGCCCTTCACCCGCTTTGCTCCACGCATTTTTCAACGATCATAGCAGAACCGGCATACGGCATTCCGCAACGCAAGCTATTTTGATCAAGGACAGCAAGTCGTAGCTTGTGCCGCGAGGCACAACACAAGAGCCACGGCGTTGCGCCTAGCGAGCCGATTCACCCCGGCAGTTGCTGAACGAGAGCAGCAAGCGCCTGTTCGATCTCATCGATCAGCGGATCGAGCCGGCTGTGTTCTCCTTCGTCCACGGCAGTAAGGACGCTGGCCGCGAGACTCTGCAGGCGATGTGCGCCCACCCAGCCGGAGGCTCCCTTGAGCGAATGCGCGCAAAAACGCACCTCCTGGAAGTCGCCGCGCGCGCTGGCGGCACGCAGGCGCGCCACGTCGTCCTGATGCGTGTCACGGTACTTGCCCAGTAATTTCAGATAGTTGCCGAGTTTACCTTGGCGCAGATTGAGCCCGGCATCGACGTCGAGGCCGGGGACGGTACGTAGCCTGGCCAGCAGGGCCTGGGCTTGGTCCTGCGCCGGGTCGACGAAACGCTCGACGAGACTCTCGATGAGCACCGGAGTTGCTTCGGCCGCAGGTGTCGGCGCATCCGCTGGCGTGGCGCCGGGCGCCCGCTTGGGTAACCAGTGGAGCAGGGTGCGATAAAGCACGTCGGGATCGACCGGTTTCGCGATGTGGTCGTTCATGCCGGCTTCCAGGCAGCGCTGGCGGTCGTCTTCGAAGGCGTTGGCGGTCATCGCCAGGATAGGCTTGTTGCCGCCGAGCGCAAGATTGCGGATGGTGCGCGTGGCTTCGAGTCCATCCATCACCGGCATCTGCATGTCCATCAGGATCATGTCGTATTTGTCGCTTGCTGCTGCGACCATGTGCACGGCACGTTGGCCGTTTTCGGCCACGTCGACCCACAGGCCGACGGATTCGAGCAGTTCGACCGCCACTTCCTGATTTACCGGGTTGTCCTCGGCCAGCAGAATGCGTGCGCCACGGCATTGCTCGGCTATCGCCTGCGCTGCGTCCGGCCCGACACGCTCGCCGCTGTCGGTGCTCGGCACCCCGTCGACCAGACGCACCAGGGTCTCGAATAGTCGGGAGGCCGTTACCGGCTTGGCCAGCATCGCGTCAAAGCCGGATTCAGACCACACCGCCTGTTCCAGCGACTGGTCGTAGGCGGTCACCAGGAGATAGGCCGGGGATTTCTTCAGGCCCATCTGCTGCAAGCGTCTCGCCGTTTCCAGGCCGTCCATCCCCGGCATGCGCCAGTCGATCAGCACGAGGTCGTAGGGTTCGCCCTGGTCGTCCGCTTCCTTGACGGCTGCCAGACCGGTTTCGCCATCGTTTGCCAACCTTACGACAATGCCCAGGGCGCCGAGCAGGTCGGCCATCACCTCGCGCGCTTCCTCCAAGTCGTCCACCACTAGGCCGCGCCGGCCTCGCAGACTGCCGACCACGGGTCGAACGACAGGCAGCAATCCGCCCTTCTGCAGGCGAACCGTGAACCAGAAGGTGCTGCCCTGGCCGGCTACGCTGTCGACGCCGACTTCGCCGCCCATCATTTCGGCCAGATGCTTGCTGATCGCCAGACCGAGCCCGGTGCCGCCAAACTTGCGCGCGGTCGAAGCGTCGGCCTGCTCAAAGGCGGTGAACAGGCTGCAGAGTACGTCTTCGGAAATGCCGATGCCAGTGTCGCGCACCTCAATGCGCACCAGCACGGTCTCTGCATCCTCATCTACGACACGGCCGCGAATGACAATAACGCCTTCGCTGGTGAACTTCACGGCGTTGCTGGCGAAATTGAGCAGAATTTGTCCCAGGCGCAGCGCGTCGCCGCGGAAGATGCCGTGCAGCGACGGGCCAATGTCGCGCACCAGTTCCAGCCCCTTGGCGACGACCTTGTCGCCAATCATCGTGCACACGTTGTCGACGACCCGTTCGAATTCGAAGGGCGCGTGTTCCAGCTTGAGCCTATCCGCCTCGATCTTCGAGATGTCCAGAATGTCGTTGATGATGCGCAGCAGGTGCTGGCCGGAGAGCTGGATCTTCCTGATGTAATCGCGCTGGCGCACGGTCATCTCGGTATTGAGCACCAGATGGGTCATGCCGATGATGCCGTTCATCGGGGTGCGGATTTCGTGGCTCATGTTGGCGAGAAAGTCGGACTTCATGCGCGAGGCTTCTTCGGCCAACTCACGCGCGTTCTTCATCTCGTGTTCCAGTGTGCGGCGCAGGGTGATGTCCTGCACGATGCAGAGGTAGCCGGTGGTCATGCCGGTTGCCGAGACGGTTGGGGAGATTTGCAGCAGACCGGTGAAACGCGAGCCGTTGTTGCGGACGAAAATGCACTCCCGGCTGTCCAGGCCCCTGACGTCGGACTCGGCGACAATCGCGGAGAATCCTTTGGTGATGCCGTCGCCCGGATTGGCGGCGGCCTCGAATTCCTCAGCGACCAGAAAGCGGGTGAAATTTTCGTGCCTGACGACTTGCTCTGCGGACCAGCCGAGAAGCATTTCCGCGCCGACGTTGAACAGCGTGATGGCGCCTGAGCGATCGGTACTGACAATGGCAATCTCGGTGGCGGCCGCCATGATCTGGTTCATCAGGGTGTTGGTTTGGCGCAATGAAGCGTCGCTATTCAACAGTTCCTCTTTCTGCGCTTCGAGTTCCTCGGCCTGCGCCTTGATTTCTTCGGATAGCCGTTGGGTGCGCAGATTGCGCCGCAGCACTTCAAGCGAGGGTGCCAGCAGATCGGGCAAGGTATCAAGCAGCATCCGGCGGCGGCTATCGGGTTCCGCGACGATGGCCAGTTCGATAATGCCGATGGCGGTGTTGCGATGTACCAGTGGCAGTACCTCCACTTGGTGCGGTGGTGCATCGACCAAACCGGAACTGAGTCGCAGCACGCTGCCGGTCGGATCTTCGAGTACCAGTGGCTGCCGGTCGTGTGCACATTGCCCCACCAGGCCCTCGCCGCTGGCGTAAGCGAGCCCGTCAGGGGCGCGACCGTAGCCGGCCACCGGGTGCTGTACGCCGACGTCGTCGCGGTCGGCGTACGCCAGACCCTGCGCCGCGCCGACGGCCGGACACAGCGGCGTCAACACCCGCTGCCCGAAATCCTGTAGCGACTCGGCCTGCTGCACGCTGCTCAGAATGGCGGCCGTGTGCGCGCCGACCCAACGCTTGTTCTCCAGTTCAATACTCGCCCGCTGCAACAAAGTGAGCGCGCCTACCATTTCGCCGAACTGTCCGGGGTAATCGTTGCCTATCACCTGGGTCAGGTCGCCTTCGGCGATTGCGTTGGCCACGCGACTGATATCAGTGAGGCCGCTTTCAGTGACGCCCGAGAGCTGATTGAGCAACTCGGACAGTTCCCGGATATAGCCGTCCTTGTCGTTCAGGTTCAGCTTGATGCTGAAATCACCTCTCACGGCCGCGGCCTCTACCATGGTGTGGATCTCGCCGACGATCTGCGACAGGCTGTCTTGCATGGTCTGCAGCGACTTGAGCATTTCGGCCGTCTCGTCGTCGCCTTGCACGGTGATGGTGGATGAGAGGTCGCCCTTTGCAATTCTGCCGGCCACGACTGTACTCTGCACCATCGCCCGCGACAGGCCGCGCGTGATCAGGTAGCCAAAGCCAAAAACCGCAATGATCAGTGCCCCGCCCGCCACCGACAACACCCGAATGGCATGGTCTCGGACCGCGACGCCTTTGTCCGCGCTGCTTTTGGCGAGCTCCATGGTGTACTCCATGGGGGCGTCGAGCGCATCGTTGAAGCGCTCCGCAATCGGCGCGGAAATATTGATCAAGGCCAGTACCTCCTTCTCCTGATTGCTGCTGGAGGCGGCCAGAATGGCTGCGATATGACTCGAGTATTCAGCCAGAAAAGCATTGTCTTTTGCCAGCAGGGCCC
>CAJBAP010000351.1 GCA_903950295.1 uncultured Rhodocyclaceae bacterium | reverse complement strand
TGCCGGCTCTGCGCGATCTGCCTCAGCGTCGCGTCTTTCAACGCCGGTCCCGGCAGGTTGCGTGTCGCACTTTGGTGCCCTCCTTCAGCGAGCTTGAACATCCCCACCGCTTGCATCAGCCCGCGTGCTTGTTCTTCCAGACTTTCTGCCGCCGCGGCCGCTTCTTCCACCAGCGCCGCATTTTGCTGCGTCACTTCGTCCATCTGGCTCACGGCCTGCGTGACTTGTTCGATGCCGCTGCTTTGTTCCCGGCTGGCGTTGCTGATCTCCGTCACCAGGTTCGCGACTTGCTGGAAGCTGCTGACGACGTCGTCCATCGTCTGTCCGGCCTGGTCGACCAGTTTCGCGCCGCTATCCACTTTGCCAACGCTCTCGGCGATCAGTTCCTTGATTTCCTTGGCGGCCGTGGCACTGCGTTGCGCGAGGTTCCTGACTTCGGTCGCGACCACCGCAAATCCGCGCCCTTGTTCTCCCGCCCGCGCGGCTTCTACCGCTGCGTTCAACGCCAGGATGTTGGTCTGGAAGGCGATTGAGTCGATCACGCCAATGATGTCGGCAATCTTCTTGCTGCTTTCCTGGATCCCGCTCATGGTGGTCACGACGGCTTTCACCATTTGCCCGCCTTTGACGGCGGCGTCGTTGCTGCTCCGCGCCAGTTCATTCGCTTGCCGCGAGCTCTCCGCGTTCTGTTTGACCGTGGCGTTCAACTCTTCCATCGAACTCGCCGTTTCTTCCAGACTGCTGGCTTGTTCTTCCGTCCGGCTCGATAGGTCCGTGTTCCCCGCCGCGATCTCTTGCGACGCCGTGTTGATGCTGTCCGTCGCTTCCTTGATCCGACCCACCACTTCCCGCAACCGCTCTACCGTGCTGTTCGTGTCGTCTTTTAACTGACCAAAGACGCCCTCATAATCAGCCTCGATTTTTTGCGTCAGATCGCCGGCCGCCAGGCGTTGTAACACTCGGACCACATCGGAGAGTCCGCGCGAAGTCGTTTCGGCCAGCTGATTTAGCCCCCTGGCCACATCAAGAAAGAAACCGGCCTTGCCCTCGGTTCGCACGCGCTGCTCGAAATCTCCGGCGCCCGCCGCCTTGACCAGGTTATTGATTTCGTCTTGCGCCTCTACCTCGGCCGTGCGATCAAGCCACTCGGCAACCGAGCCCACCCGCTCGCCACCTGCAGTAATCACCGGATTGGCCGTGACCTGCATGTGGCGCCGACCAATCTGCAATTGAGCCACGTAGGTGCTACTGAGCTTGGCCAGCATGTCGGCCTGGTGCTTCGGGTTCTTGTGGAAGGCATCGATGTTCTGGCCGATCAGCTGGGCCGCGCTAAAGCCCGGCAGGGCCTTGCGAATATCCGACTCGGCATCGCGCAAGATCTTTTCCACCGCCGTATTGGCATAGATGATGTTGCGCTCGGTGTCGGCGATCATCACCCCAGTTGAGACATTATCGAGTGCGATCTTCACGCGCAGGCTCTCGGCCGCTACTTTGCGCTCGCCTTCGATCCGCTCACGCAGGTTGGCCTGCATGGCTTTAAGCGTACTGATCATGCTGGTGGAGTCGCCCGGCGCGGTCTCAATCGCGAAGTCGAGCTCGTTGTTGGCCACCCGATTGGCGATATCCACCGCAAGGCTCGGTTCGCCGCCAAGCAAGGCAAACAGCGAACGCATCAGTATTACACCGGCGGCGGCCACTACGATGGCAATCAGCAGGCCGAGACCAACAGCCCAGTTGCGCACGGAATGGGAAATAGCTTCCGTTTCGGCGGCCGCTGCATCATCGGTGGCGGTGAGATCCTTAACCAGCTTGTCGAGATGCTCGACCAGCACCTTTCCCCTGTCGTCGAAACCGGTACCAGGCTCTTTCATGAGCTTGTTGCCGGCATCCCGCCCCTTGTCGTCGTAAATCTTTGCCATCTTCACGCCGACATCGAAAAACGCGTTCAAATCGGCTTTTATGGTCTCCCCGGCTTGGCGGGTTTGCGGCACCAGCTGCGCCAGCTGTTCGAGGCTCTTGCGCGCTTCGTCGGCCTGCTCCTTCGCGGATCCCAGTCCGTCGAGCTCGCCGGTTGCGGCGACATCGGTCAAGAATTGCTGTATCTGGGCGACGTTGTAGCGGAGGCCGAGGGCAATTTCATTCGCTGGTTGGGTAATGAGATGCTCACGTTCCGTCGCAGCCATCTGGAGGCCGAACCCTCGCCAAACGACAAAAACGAGCGCGAAGATTAACAATAACAGCGCACAAATTGCGAGCGTCAAGCTCTTGCGTACGTTTCGCATGAAGATCCTTTCTATTCTGTTGAGCTAGCGGCGCTCGCTCAGGCCGCCACCGCCTCGTCCACGAGGGCCATCTCCGACGACAGCATCAGCCGCTGGATATCGACCACGATCAACATGCGCTCGCCGAGGGTACCGAGGCCGTTGATGTACTTGGTATCCACCGTGGCCGCGAACTCCGGAGCCGGCCGGATCTGATCCGGTCGCAACATGGTCACGTCCGACACGCTATCAACCACGATACCGACCACCCGCCCGCCGATATTGAGAATGATCACCACCGTGAAGGGCGTGTAGTCGGCTTTGCCGACATTGAACTTGATGCGCAGATCGACAATCGGCACGATGGTGCCGCGCTGGTTGATCACGCCCTTGAGAAAGTCGGGGGCATTGGCAATCGTGGTAGGCGCCTCGTAGCCGCGAATTTCCTGCACCTTGATGATATCGATTGCGTACTCCTCCAGCCCCAGGGTGTAGGTCAGATATTCCTGAGCGTAGCTGCCATCTACGCCTGTATTCCTGCTGGGTGCCG
>CAJBAP010000350.1 GCA_903950295.1 uncultured Rhodocyclaceae bacterium | reverse complement strand
TTTTTCGACAATGCCGCATACCGACTGCAAAGGCGTCAGAAACTGATCACGGGGTCCTTTATATAGGATCATATCTAAAAGTCCTTATGATGATGATGAAGGGCGCGTTGCGTTGTGGAATGTGACATAAATTTCATATAAAACAGTTTGTTATTGTACTTCTAAAGCTCTGTGCAAAATGTTCCAGGGTTGTGGATAAATGTGTATTAATTCATTATTCTAGTTTGCAGGTTAACTTATTCACATTTTATCCAGTGCATGTTAAGAGCCTTATACATGCATGATTTCACCCTTTAATGGTCTGAGAAAGAACTAGAAGATCGTTGTTGAGGTGATTATCTTTGGTACGTAGATCGATGATAGTACGACAAGCGTGTATCACTGTGGTGTGGTCACGGCCGCCAAAGGCGTCACCAATCTCTGGCAGGCTATGTGGTGTCAGATCGCGTGCCAACCACATGGCAACTTGCCGTGGTCGTGCAACAGCACGTGTTCTGCGCTGTGAAAACATGTCGGAAACCTTGATCTTGTAGTAGTCAGCAACAGTTTTTTGAATAACCTCGAGCGTAATCTGCCGATTGTGTGCGCCGATGATGTCTTTCAGCGCTTCCTTGGCTAATTCAAGCGTGATTGGACGATTGTGAAAACGTGAAAAAGCGAGAACTTTTTTCAATGCACCTTCTAGTTCACGCACATTGGAACGTAGGTGCTTGGCAATGAGAAAGGCTACATCATCACCCAGAACGATGGATTCACTATCAGCTTTCTTTTTAAGAATGGCAACGCGCATTTCGAGTTCTGGAGGCTCAATCTGAACAGTCAAACCCCAGTCGAAGCGTGAAATCAAACGCTCTTCCAAACCCTGAATATCTTTTGGATAAGTATCGCAAGTAATGACAATCTGTTTTTTTGCTTCAACCAGGGCGTTGAATACATAAAAAAATTCTTCCTGTGTCCTTGCCTTGTTGTTAAAAAACTGAATGTCATCAACCAGCAGGACATCGAGAGTTCGGTAAGTACGCTTGAAAACATCGAAGGATTTTTGCTGAAAAGCGCGTACTACGTCAGAGTAATAATCCTCAGCGTGAATGTAGCGGATAACCTTGTTTGGCGCATAACGCAGCACTTCATTGCCAAGTGCATGAACCAAATGTGTCTTGCCGAGCCCTACGCCACCGTAAATAAAGAGTGGGTTGTATGAGACTCCCGGATTGATAGCCACTTGCTGCGCAGCCGCACGTGCCAGATCGTTGGATCGACCGGTGACCAGTGTATCGAAGGTGAACTCTGGGTTGAGACGTGTTTTGTCGTAGTCCGGAGAGTCTTTCGGCAACTGGGTTGGTTCGACAGATAACCCTGTCTCTTCAGGCAGAGGAAGCGTACCAGGCGTAGCCCCGTCAAGCCCAGCGACTGGAGCATCCTGAACCAGGAGTGACGGTAGATCGTCAAGGAGTAGATCAATGGTAACGGGATCTTTGAAAAACTGGCGTGACAGAACCTCAACGCGATCCAGATAGCGATCGCGCACCCACTTCAGAATGAAGCCATTCGGAGCGAACAGACGCAAGCGTCGCCCTTCCTCATCTGTCTCCACGCGAAGTGACTTGATCCAGGCATTGAACTGTTGCGCCGGCAACTCGCTTTCGAAGCGGGTCAGACAGTCCGTCCAGAATTGACTCATTTAACTTTATGAATTTTTGTAGTTAGTTTGGGAGCGCGAGACACCAATGAGAAACCAACACATGGTGGCTGCCTGGTCGAGACCAGTACGCAAGCCGCGCATTCTAGCTAAAACCAGCAAAGTTATCCACAAGCTTTGACCTGATTTTGGCTACAACCTGTTGAAAAATTGCTTGACAGGGGCCCGTCTAACAGGCTGTAATCGCGCGCTTTTCTTGTAAGGAACCCGGTCATGAAACGTACCTATCAACCTTCCGTTGTGCGCCGCAAGCGCACCCATGGTTTCCTCGTCCGCATGCGTACCCGAGGCGGTCGTGCCGTCATTCGTGCTCGTCGCGCCAAGGGGCGCCAGCGTCTGGGTGTTTGAGCTGCCTGATTGAGCAGTAGCGCCACCCCCAGTTCCCTTGAAGGTTTTGGCCAACGGCACCGACTGTTGGCGGCCAAGGACTATTCAGAAGTTTTCGCGGCGCGGCGGGTATTGCGTGGTGCTCGATTCGCTCTGCATTACCGCCCCAACGGCCTGTCTGGCCCCCGGCTTGGTTTGGTCATTCCCAAGAAGCAGGCCCGAGCAGCTGTATTGCGCAATGCAATCAAACGCCAGACCCGCGAGCTGTTCCGTCGCCGCCGCAATGGTTTGCCGTCGATGGATCTGATACTGCGTCTGGCCCAACCAATCGATCGCCCCAAGCGTATTCTCGACAGCACGGCCAGGGCCGGTTGGCGTACGGAAATTGCTGCGTTGTTCGATCAACTGAGCCAGAAAACTGCCACATGAAATCCCTGCTTGCCAAGCCGTTTATTTGGTTAGTGCGTGGCTATCAGTTGACGATCCGATCCTTCCTGCCACCCAGTTGCCGTTTTCATCCGAGCTGTTCCAACTATGCCATCGAGGCCCTGCAGCGCCACGGGCCTGGCAGGGGATTGTGGCTAACGGTAAGACGCATTGGTCGCTGCCATCCATGGCATCCGGGCGGTCATGATCCGGTGCCGTAGAATGGCGCCTTACTTGTACACCTGACGTATCGACACAATGGACAATCAACGTCTTATTTTGCTGCTGGTCTTCTTCTTTTCTTCCATGATGCTATGGGATGCTTGGCAGAAGCAGGGCCAACCCCAGTTACCCAAAACCGCCACGCAGGCGGCTGCATCTGGGGCCCACGATGTTGCCGTCCCGCCAGCGCCGATTTCTACGGCCGCGCCGGGGGTTGTCCCGGGTACCACGACAGTTGCACCCTCCATGGCCGCAGTGCTGAAAGTGAAGACAGATCTGGTCGCTGCCGATATTTCCGCCCAAGGCGGTGATCTGGTACGGCTCGAATTGTTGCGGCATAAAGTGGGGAAAGATGAAAACTACATCTATCAGTTGCTGGGGTTGCAGGCAAAGGACAAGAAAGATGAAAATTTTGTCTTGATCGACCCGGCGCATGCTTATAGCGCACAGTCTGGTTTGATCGGTGCCGGCTTGCCCAATCACAAGAATGTCTGGAAATTGCCGGCAGCAACGCTCGAACTCAAGGATGGCGAGAGCGAACTGCGCGTTGCACTTGAAGCCGCCATCGAAGGTGGTGGCAAGGTCGTCAAGACATTCGTGTTCAAGCGTGGAAATTATCTGATCGATGTCGAACACACGATTGTCGGTTCCGCTGCGCCGGCAGGTGCGCACGCCTACTTCCAGTTGACGCGTGACAACAAGCCGCCAGCCGGCGCTAGCCAAATGGGCACGTCAACCTTCACTGGTGCGGCAATCTACACCGATCAGGACAAATTCAAGAAGGTCGAATTTGCCGACTTCGGCGCAAAGAACAAGCACCCAACCAAGGCCGATAACGGCTGGGTTGCACTGGTACAGCACTATTTCTTCTCGGCCTGGTTGCCGGGGGCGGGTGAGCGCGAGTACTTCACCCGACAACTGGGCGGAGATCTTACCGCCGTGGGGGCGGTGGTGCCCTTGGCGGGCGACAAGCTGAGCGTGCCGCTTTACGCCGGCCCGCAGGAACAGGACCGGCTGGAAAAGATTGCTCCGGGTCTTGACCTGGTGGTCGATTATGGCTGGTTGACCATGATCGCTGCGCCGCTGTTCTGGGTGCTCGAGTGGTTCTACAAATTCACTGGCAACTGGGGCTGGGCGATCATATTGCTGACTGTGCTGCTCAAGGCGGTGTTCTTTCCGCTTTCCGCCGCCAGCTACAAGTCGATGGCAAAGATGCGAGTGCTGACGCCAAAACTGATGAAGTTGAAGGAAACTTACGCCGATGACCGCGCCCGCCTGAATCAGGAAATGATGGAGATGTACAAGCGCGAGAAAGTCAATCCGCTCGGCGGCTGTCTGCCGATTCTCGTGCAGATTCCTGTCTTCATTGCGCTCTACTGGGTACTGCTCGGCACCGCCGAAATGCGTGGTGCGCCGTGGCTTGGCTGGATTACCGATCTTTCGGCCAAGGATCCCTCATTTATTTTGCCGCTCATCATGGGCGTGACGATGTTCGTTCAGACCAAGCTCAATCCGACGCCGCCTGACCCCATGCAGGCGAAGCTCATGCTGTGGATGCCGGTCATCTTCACCGGCATGTTCCTGTTCTTCCCGGCTGGTCTGGTGCTTTACTGGACGGTCAATAACACGCTGTCGATCGCCCAGCAGTGGCAGGTCAACCGCATGATTGAAAGTGCAGGACTCAAAACACACTGAGTACGTACTTACCGACGCCATTGCCGCCATCGCCACCCCACCCGGGCGAGGTGGCATCGGTGTGGTGCGTATCTCCGGGCGTAATCTGCTGCCCTTGGCCGCGACGCTGACCGGTAAACCGCCTCAATCATTCCAGCCTCGCCGTGCCGCTACTACCGACTTTTTAGCGGCCGACGGCGCTCTCCTCGATCAAGGCCTGATCCTCTACTTTCCTGCACCGCACTCTTTCACTGGCGAAGACGTGCTCGAACTGCACGGCCACGGTGGGCCGGTGGTCATGCATGCGCTGCTGGCGCGTTGTGTCGAGCTTGGGGTGCGACTGGCGGAGCCGGGCGAGTTTTCTCGCCGCGCCTTCGAGAACGACAAGATCGACTTGGCGCAAGCCGAAGGGATTGCCGACCTGATCGAAGCGGCTTCGGCGCAAGCCGCCCGTGCAGCTTTGCGCTCTTTGACGGGGGAGTTCTCGCGCACAGTGCATGTACTCACTGATGCGCTGGCCGAGTTGCGCAGCCTCATTGAAGCGACGCTCGACTTCCCCGACGAAGAAATCGACCCGCTGGCCGACACCGACATCATCCCGCGCATGGAGCGACTGCGCGTCGATCTCGCCACCCTGCGTGCCCGCGCCCACGAGGGCAGCGCGCTGCGCACCGGTCTGACTATCGTGCTGGCTGGGCTGCCGAACGTCGGCAAGTCTTCACTCCTGAACCGACTGGCGGGCGAAGAGCGCGCCATCGTCACTGCGATTGCCGGTACCACGCGTGATGCCGTCCGTGAGACGATCCATGTCGAGGGCATTCCGCTCCACATCATTGATACTGCCGGTTTGCGCGAGACGGAGGATGTCGTCGAAAAGCTCGGCATCGAACGCAGCTGGCACGAGATCGGGCAGGCTGACGTGATTCTGCAGATCGTCGATGCGCGTGCTGGCGTGACACCTGCCGATCAGGCCGTCGCAGCGCGCCTGCCGTCTGGCATCGAGCGCGTGGTGATCGAAAACAAGGCTGACCTGGCCCGGCGTGAGGCCGGGCGTAGTGAAGAGCGGGGCACGGTGCATCTCACCCTGTCGGCGAAAAGTGGTGAGGGCATGAAGCTGCTTCATGACGAACTGCTGCGTGTCGCTGGCTGGCGCGGCCACGGTGAGGATGCCCTGCTTGCACGTGCGCGTCACCTTGAGGCGTTGGCCGAGGCCGATATGCGGTTGGCCGCAGCCAATGCGCAACTCAATCAGCTTGAGCTGGCAGCCGAGGAGTTGCGTCTGGCCCAGGAGTCGCTTTCCCGGATTACCGGGGAATTCACGGCTGACGATCTTCTGGGTTTGATCTTCGGACGGTTCTGCATTGGCAAATAAAAAGTCGGCACTGGCGGGATGTAATGCCCCGCATGGGGTGCGGCCTTGATTGCCATCGATCCAACCTGGCTCATGTTGCTCGTGGCAGCTGCGTTTGCCGGCTTCGTCGATGCCGTGGCGGGTGGTGGTGGGCTGATTCAGGTGCCGGCCTTGTTCGCCGGCTTGCCGCGCGAGGCGCCGGCGACGCTTTTGGGTACCAACAAGATTGCCGCGATCTTCGGTACGGTGAATGCCGCGCGACGCTACGCCCGTGAGGTGGTAATGCCTTGGGCGGTGGTGTTGCCCACAGCACTTTCTGCTTTCCTGTTTTCTTACGCTGGCGCGGCGGTAGTGGTCTGGTTGCCCAAGGAGGTGATGCGGCCAATGGTACTGGTGCTCCTGGTTGCCGTTGCGGTCTATACCCTGATGAAGCCGGATTTCGGCAAAGAAACACGTGCCATGCTCATACCGGCGCACCGACTGCGCTGGGTCGCGCTCGGCGTGGGTGCCGTGCTGGGTTTTTATGACGGTGTGTTCGGTCCGGGGGTTGGCAGCTTCATGATCTTCGCTTTCGTGCGTTTGTTCGGCATGGACTTCCTGCACGCGTCGGCAACCGCCAAAATCGTTAATGCGGCTACCAATGCGGGGGCACTTTTGCTCTTTGTGCCGCAAGGCCACGTGCTGTGGATGCTTGGCTTGGGTATGGCGGTCTGCAATATTGTCGGTGCGCAATTCGGTGCCCGGCTGGCGATTCGCCATGGCAGCGGTTTTGTGCGCATGGTGTTCCTGACCATGACCTCCCTGCTGATCCTGAAGATGGGCTGGGATACGCTGGCAACGTAAATTGCTCATGCTGGCGCAAAACCCTTGCAAGTGCATGGACGGACGGACGGCACGATGTTAAATTCGCCGTTTCCCGCAAACCTATACCTATAAAACCACTGAGGAGCCTATGAACATGAAAATTAATTCCCTGTTAGCTGTCGCCATTACGGCTGCCCTGGCTACGATGGCCAGCCAGGCGCTAGCCGACATCAACGTTGGCGTGGTTGTCTCGGCCACCGGCCCAGCCGCTTCGCTCGGCATTCCCGAGAAAAATACTTTCGGCCTGATGCCGGTCACTATCGGCGGCGAGAAGATCAACTACATCATCCTTGACGACGCTTCCGACACCACCACGGCGGTGAAGAACACCCGCAAACTGCTCACCGAAGACAAGGTCGATGTCATTGTCGGTTCGACCATCACGCCGAATTCTCTGGCGATGATTGACATCGCGGCCGAAGCCGAAACGCCGATGATCTCGATGGCTGCCGCGGCGCGCATCGTCGATCCGGCCAACCCGAAGGTCAAGTGGGTATTCAAGACACCACAGAACGATGTGCAGATGTCGACGGCGATTGTCGAACACATGACCAATGCCAATGTGAAAACTGTGGCTTTCATCGGTTTTGCCGACGCTTATGGCGAGGGCTGGTTCAATGAGTTCAGCAAGATTGCGGAGGCGCGCAAGCTGCAAGTTGTCGCCAACGAGCGCTACAACCGCGCCGATACCTCCGTGACTGGCCAAGTGCTGAAAGTCATGGCCGCGAAGCCGGATGCCGTCTTGATTGCCGGTTCTGGTACGCCGGCCGCCTTGCCGCAGAAGACATTGAAGGAAAAGGGTTACAAGGGCACCTTCTACCAGACGCATGGTGTCGCCAACAAAGATTTCCTGCGTGTCTGTGGCAAGGATTGCGAAGGTACTTTCCTGCCCGCTGGTCCGGTGCTGGTGGCGGCGCAATTGCCTGACAGCAACCCGATCAAGAAGGTGGCACTGGATTATGTTGGCAAGTACGAAACGGTACATGGCAAGGGCAGTACCTCGACATTTGGTGCCCATGCGTGGGATGCCGGTCTGTTGCTGCAGAACGCGATTCCGGTTGCGCTCAAGAAAGCCAAGCCGGGCACGAAGGAATTCAAGCTGGCGTTGCGCGATGCCCTCGAAGGTTTGAGGAACGTCACGGTCTCGCATGCCATCGTTAATATGTCGACACAGGATCACCTCGGTTTCGACCAGCGTGCGCGTGTGATGGTCAAGGTCGAAAATGGCGACTGGAAACTGATCCAATAGGCGCTGCTTGCAGCAAAGCAAGGGCGCCGGACGGTTCTGGCGCCCTTATTGTTTGAGTTGTTTGGGTTGTTTGAACGGATTTCGATGGATTTGCAAATTGCGTTGCTGCTTGGGCAGGACGGTATTGTCAACGGGGCGATCTATGCTCTGCTGGCGCTGGCGCTAGTGCTGGTATTTGCCGTCACCCGGGTTATCTTTATTCCGCAGGGGGAGTTCGTGGCCTATGGCGCGCTGACACTGGCGAGCCTGCAGACCGGTAATACGCCCGGCACGCTGTGGTTATTGCTGGCCATGGGTGCGGCAGTAGCGGCGCTGGATGCGCCGGCGGCTTGGCGGCAGGGCGGAAGTCGCCTGATCGGGCTCTTGGGGCGACAGCTCCTGTATCCTATTGTCATTATTTTGGCGGTGCTGGGTTTGTCGCCGCAAGACTGGCCACTGGGTTTGCAGGTGTTGCTGGCGTTGGCGGTAGTGGTACCACTTGGCCCACAGCTGTATCGCCTGGCGTTTCAGCCAATCGCCGAGGCACCGGTGCTGATTCTCCTCATTGTCTCGGTGGCGGTACATCTGGCGCTGGTGGGGTTGGGTCTGCTGTTCTTCGGCGCCGAGGGCTCGCGTACGCCGGCATTTTCGGAGTTGTCACTCGATATTGGTGGGCTGACCATTACTGGACAAAGTTTGTGGGTGGTCGGCGCGAGTGCCGTGTTAATCGTCGCCCTGTATGTCTTTTTCGAGAAAAGTCTCTATGGCAAGGCGCTGCGTGCCACTGCGATCAACCGCGCCGGCGCGCGCTTGATGGGTATCTCGACAACGCTGGCCGGCAAGCTCTCTTTCCTTTTGGCAGCGGCCATCGGCGCACTGTCTGGCATCCTCATCGCACCGATCACCACGGTGTATTACGACACTGGCTTCCTTGTCGGCCTTAAAGGTTTCGTCGGCGCCATCGTCGGCGGGCTGGTGAGTTACCCGGTAGCAGCCGCCGGTGCATTGCTGGTCGGTTTGCTCGAATCCTTTTCCTCCTTCTGGGCGTCGGCCTTCAAGGAGGTGATCGTGTTTACGCTGATCATTCCTGTGCTGGTCTGGCGTTCGCTGACGACGCACCATGTCGAGGAAGAAGAGTGATTAGTCAGCGCCAGCTTACCGGTGTCTTCGTCGTTCTGCTGACCTTGGGGCCGCTGGTGCTGCCCGAGTTCCACGTCACCCTGCTGAATTACATCGGCCTCTACGCGCTGGTCGCGCTTGGCTTGGTGTTGCTGACGGGTGTGGGTGGCCTGACTTCGTTCGGTCAAGCGGCCTTTGTCGGCCTCGGGGCCTACGCGACAGCGGCGCTGACTACGGCCACCGCCCTGCCGCCCTGGCTGGCGCCGTTAGCCAACCCATGGGGTGGGCTGCTGCTCGGGTTGTTGCTGACAGCGGGGGTCGCTTTGTTGTTAGGCTTGTTGACCCTGCGCCTGTCTGGCCACTATTTACCGCTTGGTACCATCGCGTGGGGTATCTCGCTGTATTTCCTTTTCGGCAATCTGCAATTTCTTGGGGGACATACCGGCATCAGCGGCATTCCGACATTGAGCGTGGCCGGTGTCGAGTTGCGCGACGGACGCCACTATTATTATCTGATCTGGGTCGTGTTGCTGGTGGCCGTATGGCTGACCAGTAATCTCCTCGATTCGCGGACCGGTCGTGCCATCCGCGCACTCAAGGGTGGTGTGGTGATGGCCGAGGCAATGGGCGTTGATACCGCTCGCGCCAAGATCACCATCTTCGTTATTGCCGCCCTCTTCGCCGGCTTGTCCGGTTGGCTGTATGCCCACCTGCAACGCTTCGTCAATCCTACGCCCTTTGGTTTGCACATCGGCATCGAATACCTGTTCATGGCCGTGATCGGCGGTGCGGCCCACGTTTGGGGTGCTCTGGTCGGCGCGGCGATGATCACCATCCTGAAGCAGTGGTTGCAGGATTTACTGCCGCAACTGTTTGGGGCTTCGGGTAATTTCGAAATGATCGCCTTTGGTCTGCTGATGATCTTTGTGCTGCATCGGGCGCGCGACGGGCTGTGGCCTTGGCTCTCCCGTTGGGTACCGGTTGAAAAGTCGGTTCTGGCAGGACGGGCTGATACGGAGGAAGCACTGTCGCGCCGCACGGTGTTGGCTGCTGGCACGTCGCTGCTCGAGGTGAAAGATGCCGTCAAACAGTTCGGTGGCTTGGTGGCCAATGACCACATGAGCTTGACGGTAGCGAGCGGGGAAATTCTCGCGTTGATCGGCCCCAACGGTGCCGGCAAGTCGACGCTATTCAACCTGATTACCGGGGTCAATCCGCCAACTTCCGGTGAGGTGCATTTCCTTGGTGGTCGCGTCGATGGCCGCAGTGCTCGCCACATCGCGCAATTGGGCATGAGCCGAACCTTTCAGCATGTGCGCCTGCTGCCGGGCATGACGGTACTGGAAAACGTTGCCCTCGGTGCCCACATGCGCGGGACTCAAGGAGTGATTGCCGCCGCGCTGCATCTGGAGCGTGACGAAGAGTCTCGTTTGCTGGCCGAGGCGGCGCGCCAATGCGAGCGGGTCGGCTTGGGTGAAAATCTGCATGACGCCGCCGGTAGCCTGCCGCTCGGCAAGCAGCGTATCGTCGAAATCGCGCGTGCGCTAGCCGCCGATCCGGCGCTACTGTTGCTTGACGAACCAGCGGCTGGCTTGCGTTTCCTTGAAAAGCAGGCTCTGGCGGAGTTGCTTAAACAATTGCGCGCCACCGGCATGGGCATCCTGTTGGTCGAACACGACATGGAGTTCGTCATGGATCTGGCAGACCGCGTGGTGGTGATGGAGTTCGGCAAGAAGATCGCAGAGGGTCTGCCGCATGAGGTGCAGAGTGACCCGGCGGTGATCGAGGCGTATCTCGGGGGGGTTGATTGAAATGAGCCTGGCGCTGCCCGAGCCCATCCTTGAGGTGACTGATCTGTGCGTGTCTTACGGCAAGGTCGAGGCCCTCCATCACGTTTCGCTGAAAGTGCGGCCTGGAGAGATTGTCACGGTGATCGGTCCCAATGGAGCTGGCAAGACCACCCTGCTCTCCGCACTGATGGGTGTTCTACCCGTTGGACGTGGTCAGGTACGCTACCGGGGCGAGTTGCAGGTGCATATCGATATCGAGCAAATGGTGGCGGGCGGGATGACTCTGGTGCCAGAGAAGCGTGAGTTATTTGGCGAGATGAGCGTGGCCGACAACTTACTGTTGGGCGCCTTCATGCGTCGGCGGCTTGGTTTTCGCGATGAAGGGGCAACCCTGGAGCACGTTTATGCAATCTTCCCTCGTCTCCGGGAGCGTCACCAGCAAATGGCTGGCACGCTCTCCGGTGGTGAGCGGCAGATGTTGGCGGTCGGGCGTGCCCTGATGGCGCAGCCAAAAATTCTGATGCTCGATGAACCCAGTCTCGGTTTGGCCCCGCTGATTGTGCGCGAGATCTTCCGTGTTATCGCCGACCTGCGCAAGATGGGTGTCGCCATTTTGCTGGTTGAACAGAATGCCCGGGCCGCCTTGCAGGTCTCGGATTACGGTTATGTGCTGGAAACCGGCGAGATCGCACTGGAAGGGCCGTCCGATCAGCTTGAAGATGACCCGAAGGTGGTCGAGTGTTATCTGGGCTTGGGCGGGCACAAGCTATAGTCGAGTTGATGTTTCACGTGAAACCGCACCCCCTGAGTTTCACGTGAAACATTGCTGAGGTTGGTGTTGCTCAACTGACGGCGTATGATTGCGCCCCTTTCCCGCCGCCAACTTTTCCCCTCATGCTTTTCCCTGATCGTTTCGATGTCATCGTGATCGGCGGCGGCCATGCCGGCACCGAGGCGGCATTAGCTGCAGCTCGCGCCGGCGCACGCACGTTGCTGCTGACACACAACATCGAAACCTTGGGTGCGATGTCCTGCAATCCGTCAATTGGCGGTATCGGCAAGGGTCATCTGGTGAAAGAGGTCGATGCTCTGGGTGGCGCCATGGCAGCGGCTACCGATGAGGCAGGTATCCAGTTTCGTATCCTGAATGCGTCGAAGGGGCCGGCCGTGCGTGCGACTCGGGCCCAGGCTGACCGATCGTTGTATCGCCAGGCCATTCGCAGTCGACTGGAAAATCAGCCGAATCTCACCTTATTCCAGCAGGCGGCAGACGACCTCACTGTTGTGGGTGATCGCGTTACCGGTGTGACAACTCAACTCGGTGTGCATTTTGAGGCGCCAACGGTGGTGCTGACTGCGGGGACTTTTCTCAATGGTCTGGTCCATATCGGCCTCGAGAATTACCGTGCCGGGCGCTTTGGCGATCCACCCTCTCTCTCTCTGGCAGCTCGCTTGCGTGAGTTGAATTTGCCGGTTGGTCGCCTCAAGACCGGTACGCCGCCGCGACTCGATGGCAAGACCATCGATTTTTCGGTGATGCAAGAGCAACCGGGCGACCTGCCAGTACCGGTGTTTTCCTTCCTCGGGAATTCGGCGCAGCACCCGCGCCAGGTGCCGTGCTGGATTACCCATACCAACCCGCATGTTCATGACATCATTCGGGGTGGGCTGGATCGCTCGCCAATGTTCACTGGTGTCATCGAGGGGATTGGGCCACGCTACTGCCCGTCCATCGAAGACAAGATTCACCGCTTCGCCGACAAGGATAGCCATCAGGTCTTTCTTGAGCCTGAGGGTCTCGATACCCACGAAATCTATCCACAGGGAATTTCTACCAGCCTGCCTTTCGATATCCAGCTTGCTTTGGTGCGCTCCATACGCGGTATGGAGAATACCCATATCACGCGCCCTGGCTACGCCATCGAATACGACTACTTCGATCCGCGTGGCCTCAAGGCGACCCTCGAAACCCATGCCATCGGCGGCCTATTTTTTGCTGGTCAGATCAATGGCACCACGGGTTATGAAGAGGCTGCCGCGCAGGGCTTGCTCGCCGGTGTGAATGCGGCGTTGCAGTCCAGTGGGAAAGATGCTTGGTGGCCACGTCGTGACGAGGCTTATCTCGGGGTGTTGGCGGATGATCTGATCACGCGCGGTGTCACCGAACCCTATCGCATGTTCACCAGTCGCGCCGAGTTTCGCTTGAGCCTGCGCGAGGACAATGCCGACTTGCGCCTGACTGAAACCGGTCGCCGCCTTGGTCTTGTTGATGACTTGCGCTGGGAGACATTCAACAAAAAAAGGGATGCCATCGCCACCGAGGTCGAGCGCCTCAAGCATGTCTGGATCAATCCCAATGTCGTGGCCATGCATGCGGTGGAGCGCGTGTTGGGTAAGTCTATCGAGCGTGAGTATTCCCTGTTCGACCTGCTGCGCCGCCCCGAGGTTGGATACCCGTCCCTGATGACTCTGCCCGGTGCGGGCGCGGCTGTAGCCGCTACGGATGTGGTGGAGCAGGTTGAAATTCAGGCCAAGTATCACGGCTACATCGAGCGGCAGAAGGAGGATGTGGCGAAGATGACATCCCAGGAGTCTTTGCCGATTCCGGAGGATCTCGACTACGCTGCTTTAAATGGTCTGTCGATCGAAGTACGGCAGAAACTTGCCGGGCAGCGTCCGCAGACCGTGGGTCAGGCGGGCCGCATTCAAGGTGTGACTCCCGCTGCGATTTCGATCCTGCTGGTGCATTTGAAAAAACTGCGGGGGCGGGCGTGATGCTCCATGAAGGGGTTGCTGCACTTGGGCTTGTTCTGCCTGCAGGCGCAGAGGAAAAGCTCAACAGCTATCTTGCCCTTCTAGCGAAGTGGAACCGCACCTATAATCTGACCGCAATCCGCGATCCAGCCGAGATGGTTACGCATCACTTGCTTGATTCGTTGGCGGTATTGCCAGTCCTCAAAAAGTCGGTGCTGGCGGGACGGCGGTTGGCGGATGTCGGTAGCGGGGCCGGTCTGCCCGGCTTGGTTTTGGCGATTGCTCAGCCTGATTGGCAGATCACCTCAATCGAAACCGTCGAGAAAAAAGTGGCCTTCCAACGCCAGGCCAAGATCGAACTGGACTTGATGAACGTGAGCATTCACTGCGGCCGTGTCGAAGATATGACTGATGATTTCGATGCAGTTATTTCACGTGCCTTCGCCAGCCTGGACGACTTTATCGGATTGGCTGGTCATCTGTCGCCCTGTCTTTGGGCGATGAAAGGTGCCTACCCGGCCGATGAGATCGCCGCGCTGCCTGTCGGCTGGCAAGTGACCGCCAGCTACGAACTGAACGTACCCGGCCTTGCTGCCCAACGCCATTTGCTTCAATTGGAGAAAACCTGACGATGCATATTTTCGCCATAGCCAACCAGAAGGGCGGGGTAGGCAAGACCACCACCGCAGTCAATCTGGCCGCTGCGCTGGCCCAAGCTGGCCAACGCACCTTGCTCGTCGATCTTGACCCGCAAGGCAATGCCACCATGGGCAGTGGCATCGACAAGCGCGGGTTGACCAGTTCGGTCTATCAACTGCTGGTTGGATTGCGGCCGCTGGCGGATGTGCGTCAGACTTCACCCGCCGCCGCCTTCGATGTATTACCGGCGAATCGCGATCTGGCTGGGGCCGAAGTCGAGCTGGTCAATCTGGATCTGCGCGAGATGCGGCTCAAGGGCGCCCTGCAGGAGCATCGCTATGACTATGATTTTGTGCTGATCGATTGCCCGCCCTCCCTGTCGATGCTGACGCTGAATGGCCTGTGTGCGGCGCACGGCGTCATCATCCCGATGCAGTGCGAGTACTACGCGCTGGAGGGTCTCTCCGACCTCGTTAATACGATCAAGCAGGTGCACAAGAACCTCAATCGCGATCTCAAGATCATCGGCTTGCTGCGGGTGATGTTCGACCCGCGCTCGACGCTGTCAAATCAGGTTTCAGCACAGTTGGAGCAGCATTTTGGCGACAAGGTGTTCAAGACGCTGGTGCCACGCAATGTGCGCCTCGCCGAGGCGCCGAGTTATGGTGTGCCGGGGGTATTGTTCGACAAGAATGCAAAAGGCGCTCAGGCTTATCTGGCCTTTGCGCAGGAGATGATCGAGCGCGTCAAAACTTGGGATAGCGATAGGGATAAGGAGAAAACCGCATCATGATTCAACGCAAAAAAGGTCTGGGCCGCGGGCTGGAAGCCTTGCTGGCCGGCAACGACAGCGAAGCCGATGCGCAACGTCAGGGCACCCTGCCCATCGGTGATCTGCAGCCCGGTAAGTACCAGCCGCGTACGCGCATGGACCCGGGTTCGCTCGAAGATCTCGCGGCTTCGATCAAGGCGCAGGGCTTGATCCAGCCGATTTCCGTGCGCCCGGTGGCGAACGGTCGTTACGAGATCATTGCCGGTGAGCGGCGTTGGCGTGCGTCACAAATTGCCGGATTCACCGAAGTGACGGTGCTGATCCGGGATATTCCCGACGATGCTGCCTTGGCCATGTCGTTGATCGAGAACATCCAGCGCGAGGACTTGAATCCGCTCGAGGAAGCCGCCGGCCTGCAGCGCCTGATTGATGAATTCAGCATGACGCACCAGCAGGCGGCTGATGCCGTCGGGCGTTCGCGCTCTGCCGCCACCAACCTGCTGCGTTTGCTGCAATTGGCCAAACCGGCACAGGACCTGCTGATGGCCGGCGATATCGAGATGGGCCATGCACGGGCCCTTCTTGCAGTGCCGAAAACCGAGCAGGGTCGCCTCGCCGCCGAAGTGGCCGACAAGGGCTATTCGGTGCGCGAAACCGAGCGGCGCGTGGCCCGCGAACTCAACCCGACAAAGCACAAGCCGGCCCAGGAAAAGAGCCGCGATCTGGCGCGCCTTGAAGATGATCTTGCAGACGCCATAGGCGCTACCGTAAAAGTAAGCGCTAACCGCAAGGGGTCTGGAGCGCTGACAATTCGTTTTGCCAGCCTGGATCAGCTCGACGGAATTCTGAAGCGTTTGCGGGGGTAAAAAGTGGGCGCCGGTGTAGTGGCAAACAAAAATTTAGAGGTGCCCATAAATTTGCTGCACAGCAATAAAATTATTGACTTATCGTGTCATTCAATTTATATTGCCGCGCTTTATGCGGTTAGGTGTAGCTTAAGTCCTGCTCAAGTTTTATCTGGGTGTGACAAGGTGAATCGCGGTGTGGAAGAAAGGCTGTCGGGAGGATGTTCAAGACGCTCTTGCTCCAGGCGGCAGTGATTCTGGCAGTAACGGCGACTGCCGGGTTGCTGGCGGGATCGGGCGGTGCCCTGTCGGCCTTGGTTGGTGGTGCGGCGTACTTTCTGCCCAACCTGTTGTTTGTGCTGCGCTTGCGTTTGGCCGTAATGACGCAGCAGGTGGGTGCGGCAGGGTTTCTGATCGGCGAGGCCGTCAAGTTGTTTGCAGTAATTGCGTTGCTGATGTTTTTGCCGCGCATGATTGAGGTAAATTGGCCGGCGTTAATCGCCGGATTGTTCGCCGTGCTGTTTGTGAATCTTTTTGCGCTATTGCTTAAGACTTGAAAAACATGGCTACCGAGAACGCCCCCAACGCTTCCCAATACATTGTTCACCACCTGACCCACCTGAAGAGTGCCGATCAGGCCTCGCTGGTAGATTGGTCGGTCTTTCACCTTGACAGCTTGTTTTTCTCTGTCAGCATCGGTTTTCTTGCGGTTTTCATTATGGCGCGTGCCGCCGCGAAGGCGACCTCGGGTGTGCCCGGCCGTTTTCAGGCCGCCGTCGAGATCATGGTCGAAATGGTTTCCGACCAGGCCAAGGGTATCGTCCATTCTCCCGAATCACGCAAATTCGTCGCCCCGGTAGCGCTTACCGTATTCGTCTGGATTTTCCTGATGAATGCCATGGACTTGCTGCCAGTTGACCTGTTGCCGAACATCTGGGCCGCCATATTTGGTGCGACCGGCCATGATCCGCATCATGCCTATCTGCGTATCGTGCCAACCGCTGACCTGAATGCCACGCTCGGCATGTCGCTGGGCGTGCTGCTCATCTGTCTCTACTACAACATCAAGATCAAGGGCATCGGCGGCTGGCTGCACGAGCTTTTCACCGCGCCCTTCGGCAGTCACCCGGTGCTCTATCCGATCAACTTTGCCATGCAACTGATCGAGTTCGTCGCCAAGACGGTTTCGCACGGCATGCGGTTGTTCGGCAACATGTACGCGGGCGAACTGATTTTCATGCTGATTGCGCTAATGGGTGCCGCCTGGGCGGGCACCGTTAGCAGCGGTCTGCTCTGGATCGGTGGTGTTTTCGCCGGCACCATCTGGGCTATCTTCCACATCCTGATCATTACCCTGCAGGCTTTCATCTTCATGATGCTGACGCTGGTGTATATCGGTCAGGCGCATGAGAGTCACTAAGTATCAGTAAGAGTTTCAATCAGCCTTAATTTCCCTAACCTTCATTTTTAAACACAAGGAGTCATCATGGAAGGCAACATCGTTGGTTTCGTCGCGCTGGCCGCCGGCCTGATCATCGGCCTCGGCGCTGCAGGCGCCTGTATCGGTATCGGCATCATGGGCAGCCGCTTCCTCGAAGCATCGGCTCGTCAACCCGAACTGATGAACACCCTGCAGACCAAGATGTTCCTGCTGGTTGGCCTGATCGACGCCGCGTTCATTATCGGTACCGGTATCGCCCTCTGGTACACCACCGCCAACCCGTTCATCAAGTAAGCGGCGCCCTTTCAAGCCGAGAGGAGCGAGAACCGTGAATCTGAACGCAACGCTATTCGCGCAGCTGGTTGTGTTCTTCATTCTGGCGTGGTTCACGATGAAATTCGTGTGGCCGCCCATCATGAAGGCACTCGACGAGCGTGCATCCAAGATCGCCGATGGTTTGGCGGCGGCGGACAAGGCGAAATCCGATCTGGCGCTGGCCGAACGCCGCGCTACCGACGAGCTGCGCAAGGCCCGCGAGTCGTCCAATGAATTGCGTGCCGGTGCCGAGCGCCAAGGTTCGCAGATCCTTGACGAAGCCCGTGTCGAAGCTGCACGCATTATCTCCGCCGCGCGAACTGCCGCCGAGGGTGAGGCCGGTGTGGCTGCCCAACGTGCCAAGGAAGCCCTGCGCGACCAGGTTGCATTACTGGCAGTCGCGGGTGCCGAGCAGATCCTCCGCAAGGAGATCAATGTGGCTGCACACGCCGAACTGCTCAACCAGCTGAAAGCGGAGCTGTAATTCACCATGGCCGAGAATGTCACCGTCGCGCGTCCCTACGCTGAGGCTGCTTTCGATTTGGCCAAGGCGGGTGGTGCGCTATCTGCCTGGCAAGGTGCGCTGGAGCGCATGGCGGCGGCAGCTGCTGATGCTCGGATGCTCGAGTGTATTGCCGATCCGCGGGTGTCACCTGCCGCGCTTACCGAATTGTTTCTCGGTGTGGCGGGTGATCTGACTGCCGATCAGCGCAACTTCACCAGTGTCCTGGTTGATAACCGTCGGCTCGATGTGCTGCCAGAAATCAGCACTCTCTTTGGCGAACTCAAGAATACTCTCGAAGGAACGCGCCAGGCAGTGGTCAGTTCAGCCTTCCCGCTCGATGACAAGCAAATCACCAACCTGACGGCCGATCTTGAACGCAAGTTCGGCTGCAAGGTCAAGGTAACCGTCGAACTCGCGCCGGAACTGATCGGTGGTGTCCGTATCGCCCTGGGCGACCAGGTTATCGACGCTTCCGTCCGTGGCAAATTGAATGCCATGGCGGTCTCGCTCAAGAACTAGGAGTTTTTCCATGAACCTCAATCCCTCCGAAATCAGCGACCTGATCAAGAGCCGGATCCAGAATATGCAACTCGCCCCCACCGCCCGTAATGAGGGCACGGTGGTGACGGTGACTGATGGCATCTGCCGTGTTCACGGCTTGGCCGACGTCATGCAGGGCGAGATGCTCGAATTCCCGGGCAATACCTTCGGCCTGGCGCTTAACCTTGAGCGCGATTCAGTGGGCGCCGTGGTGCTGGGTGACTACGAACACATCACCGAAGGCGATACCGTTAAATGTACCGGTCGTATTCTCGAAGTGCCCGTTGGCCCCGAGCTGATTGGCCGCGTGGTAAATGCTTTGGGCGAGCCGATTGACGGCAAGGGTCCGATTGAGACCAAGCTGACAGACAAGATTGAAAAGGTCGCACCGGGTGTGATTTGGCGCAAGTCGGTGTCGCAACCAGTACAGACTGGCCTCAAGTCGGTCGACTCCATGGTGCCGATCGGCCGTGGCCAGCGCGAACTGATCATTGGTGACCGCCAGACCGGCAAGACGGCCGTCGCCGTCGACACCATCATCAACCAGAAGGGTAAAGACCTGTTCTGCATCTACGTCGCCATCGGCCAGAAGGCCTCGACGGTCATGAACGTGGTGCGCAAACTCGAAGAGACCGGCGCGATGGAATACACCATCGTTGTCGCCGCGACCGCTTCCGAGTCCGCCGCGATGCAGTTCATCGCCCCCTACTCCGGCTGCACGATGGGCGAATACTTCCGCGATCGCGGTCAGGATGCCCTGATTATTTATGACGATCTGACCAAGCAGGCGTGGGCCTATCGCCAGATTTCCCTGCTGCTGCGTCGTCCGCCGGGCCGCGAAGCCTACCCCGGCGACGTGTTCTATCTTCACTCCCGTCTGCTGGAGCGTGCCGCACGCGTGTCCGAAGCCTGGGTGGAGAAGCTTACCAATGGTGAAGTCAAGGGCAAGACCGGTTCGCTGACCGCGCTGCCCGTGATTGAGACGCAGGCCGGTGACGTTTCTGCCTTCGTGCCGACCAACGTGATCTCGATTACCGATGGCCAGATCTTCCTTGAGACCGACCTGTTCAACGCTGGTATTCGTCCTGCCATCAACGCCGGTGTGTCAGTGTCGCGCGTTGGTGGCGCTGCCCAAACCAAGGCGATCAAGAAGCTCGGTGGCGGTGTGCGTTTGGCGCTTGCCCAGTATCGCGAACTCGCCGCTTTCGCCCAGTTTGCCTCTGACCTTGACGATGCTACGCGCAAGCAGCTTGAGCGTGGCGGTCGCGTTACCGAGTTAATGAAACAGGCGCAGTACGCTCCGTTACAGGTCGGCGAGATGGCGGTTTCGCTCTACGCGGCGAACCAGGGCTATTTGGACGATGTCGATACTGCGCGCATCCTCGCCTTTGAAGCAGCGTTGCACCAGTACATGCGTCAGCAGCACGGTGCGCTCATGGACAAGATCGAGGCAACCAAGGATCTGGACAAGGAAGGCGAAGCCGAAATGGCGACCGCAGTAGCCGCGTTCAAGAAGACCTGGGCCTGATACTCTAGGAGAGCGTCATGGCAGGCGGCAAGGAAATTCGCACCAAGATCAAGTCGGTCCAAAACACCCGCAAGATCACCAAGGCCATGGAAATGGTGGCCGCATCCAAAATGCGCAAGGCGCAGGAGAGGATGCGTGCCGCTCGTCCCTACAGCGAGAAAATTCGTCATCTGGCGGCTAACCTCGCGGCGGCCAACGTCACCGAATACCGGCATCCATTTCTTGGCAAGAACAAGAAAGACGAGGCGCCGAAGCGTGTTGGTGTAGTGGTGGTGACAACCGACAAGGGTCTCTGCGGCGGACTCAATACCAATGTGCTGCGGCAAACGCTGAACGCCATGCGCCAATGGGAAGCGGCCGGAGCGAAGGATATTCGCGCCACCTGCATCGGCAACAGGGGTTTGGGTTTCATGCAGCGTCTCGGCGCCAACGTGATCTCGCAGGCCGTGCAGATTGGCGACACGCCACACCTGGAAAAGCTGATCGGGCCGATGAAGGTCATGATCGACGCTTTCCAGAATGGTGAGCTTGACGAGGTGCACATCGCTTATACGCGTTTCGTCAACACCATGCGTCAGGAACCGGTGATGGAGCAATTGCTGCCTCTCACCGGCGAGCGGCTCGGTACGCCGGAAGGTTCGTGGGACTACCTCTACGAGCCTGACGCCCGCGTCGTCATCGACGATCTGCTGATCCGCTATGTCGAAGCGCTGATCTACCAGGCGGTGGCTGAGAATATAGCCTCCGAACAAAGCGCCCGCATGGTGGCCATGAAAGGCGCGACCGACAACGCAGGTGTCGTCATCAAGGAATTGCAGTTGATCTACAACAAGGCCCGTCAGGCCTCGATTACCAAAGAAATTTCCGAAATCGTCGGCGGTGCTGCCGCGATTGCGGGCTAACGACTTAGCGTTTAAGGAAAAACCATGAGCAACGGACAAATCGTGCAGTGCATTGGCGCAGTGGTGGACATCAAGTTCCCGCGTGGTGAAATGCCCAAGGTCTTCAACGCCCTGTTGATCGACCCGAGCGAGAGCGCTAAGGGTGCCGAAGAAGGCTTGACCTTCGAGGTGCAACAACAACTTGGCGACGGTGTGGTGCGTACCATCGCCATGGGTTCGTCGGACGGCCTGCGGCGTGGCATGAAAGTTAACGATACCGGCGCAGCGATCTCGGTGCCGGTTGGCCAAGCGACGCTCGGTCGCATTATGGACGTGCTCGGTCGCCCGATCGACGAAGCCGGCCCCATCGGTACCGATGTGCGCCGCGCCATTCACCAGAAAGCCCCTGCTTTCCGCGATCTGTCGCCTTCCGTGGAGCTGCTCGAAACCGGGATTAAAGTTATCGACCTGATCTGCCCGTTCGCCAAGGGCGGCAAGATTGGCCTGTTTGGCGGCGCCGGTGTCGGCAAGACCGTGAATATGATGGAACTGATCAACAACATCGCCAAGCAGCACGCTGGTCTGTCGGTGTTTGCCGGTGTCGGCGAGCGCACCCGCGAGGGCAACGACTTCTATCACGAGATGAAAGAGTCAAACGTTCTCGACAAGGTCGGCATGGTGTTCGGCCAGATGAACGAGCCGCCCGGCAACCGTTTGCGTGTGGCGCTGACCGGTTTGACCATGGCTGAAGCCTTCCGCGACGAAGGCCGCGACATCCTGTTCTTCGTCGATAACATCTACCGCTTTACGCTGGCTGGTACCGAAGTATCCGCCCTGCTCGGCCGCATGCCTTCCGCCGTGGGTTACCAACCGACGTTGGCCGAAGAAATGGGTCGCCTGCAGGAGCGCATTACCTCCACCAAGACCGGCTCGATCACCTCGATTCAGGCCGTGTATGTTCCAGCGGACGATTTGACCGACCCATCCCCTGCGACCACCTTCGGCCATCTTGACGCCACCGTCGTGCTGTCACGTGATATTGCCTCGCTGGGTATCTACCCGGCGGTCGACCCGCTCGACTCCACCTCGCGCCAGGTTGACCCGCACGTCATCGGCGAAGAGCACTACAGCACCACCCGCAAAGTTCAGGCGACGCTCCAGCGCTACAAGGAACTGCGCGACATCATCGCCATTCTGGGTATGGACGAACTCGCCCCCGAAGACAAGCTCACCGTATCGCGCGCGCGCAAGATCCAGCGCTTCCTGTCGCAGCCCTTCTTCGTTGCCGAAGTGTTTACCGGCTCTTCCGGCAAATATGTCACGCTCAAGGAGACCATCAAGGGCTTCAACATGATTGTGAATGGTGAGTGCGATCAACTGCCCGAGCAGGCCTTCTACATGGTCGGCGGCATCGAGGAAGCTTTCGAGAAAGCCAAGACCCTGCAATAAGCACTTAAGTAAAAAGGGCACACACCATGACAATGACCGTACACGTAGATGTCGTCAGCGCGGAAGAGTCGATCTTCTCCGGCTTGGCCGAGTTTGTCGTGCTGCCGGGCGAAGCCGGTGAGCTCGGTATCCTCCCCGGCCACATGCCGCTGATGACCCGTATCAAGCCGGGTGCCGTGCGTCTCAAGTTGCCACAGCAGGATCAGGAAGAGCTGATTTTCGTCGCCGGTGGCATCCTCGAGGTTCAGCCGGGGCTGGTCACCGTGCTGGCCGATACGGCGATTCGTGGCAAGGATCTTGACGAGGCAAAGGCGCTTGATGCCAAGCGCAAAGCCGAAGAGGCGATCGCCGACAAAAGTGCCGAGATGGATTACGCGCGTGCTCAGGCCGAGTTGGCCGAAGCCGTTGCGCAACTCGCGGCGATCCAGAAGCTACGTCGCAGGTAAACGCGGGCGGGGGCTAAGTTTTAGTACCGACAGCATAAAAGAGGGCAGCCAAGACTGCCCTCCTGTTTTTGCGGCGGCTAAAATCTGCTACCGGGAAAAATGACTGACTTCCAATCGAGTGAGGTCAGCATGCAAACGTGAGATCTCGTCACGGAAAACGGAAAACTCCGCAGACGCCAGTAACAGCGGATTTTCATGAACCAGATATTCGGCAATATTTTCTGCGAGATTGCCTGCGGCCTGTTTTTGCCAGGCCATGAAGTGATTGGCGCCCTGTACCAGACGGTGAGCGGCAATGTCGCCAACCAGCGTCGACAAGTCTTCCTCCGCATCCCAGCGCAGGTTGCGAAAGATAAAGGACAGTTCAGTGGCAAATTCGGCATTGCCCGCTACGCTGGCACCGGCCATGATCTTGTCAAGGCCCTGTGGCAACAAAAGAGGCGTATTTGCCGGCAGGCTAATGGTGACGTCGGTCTCGCTCGTGTCGATGCGTCGCCGCATCCACCCTTCGGCATCGACCTCAAAGCCGAAGGCGAACGGCGGCATCACGATCCTGGCATGCCGTCCGGCGAATGGCTTGAGGCGATCGCGCGCCCAGTTGGCACCACCCAGGAAGTGATTGAGGGCGGCGAGGAAAACCTGCTCGAACATCAACTGGTCTGCTGAATACCGGCTACCATCCAGCCGCGAGCACCATCGACGGGTTTGGCGAGGTGCCAGATTTCGTCGAAGGGCGCGGGAGTGGAAGCACTCCCTTCGCGCAACTGGCCGTGGAAGCGCACGCTGGCAATGTGCTGATTGCCATCAGTCACCACTTCGAGCAATACGGCATCAAGCTGCACCACGTCGGTCTGCTGGGGTGCGCGGCCTCGCTCTTCATATTGCATCTGGATCTCGGCGAAGATTTCCGGGGCGGTAAAGCTCTTGATGTCATCCATTTGACCACGGTCATTGGCGTCTTGAAGGCGCAAGAAATTGAGTTTGGCCTGACGCACGAAACCTTCGGTATCAAAATCGGCGGGGATGTTGCCTGACGCGCTTGTCGCTGTCGCTCCCATCCCAAGCGGGGTGCCGGCTATTGCCGTCCCGCCAGCGCCGACTTTTTCAGCTTCGAAGTGCATGGGCTCAACGCGCTGCGCACCCGTGCCGACACCGGCGCCCGCGTATTGCATTGCGCCTTCAGGTGTTTTCTTGCGGAACAACAGGCGCACGACAAAGATGGCCGCCATGACCAGCAGTGCGATCATCAGGAAGTTGGCAACCCCCTCGCCCATGCCGAAGTGAGAGAGCAAAGCCGCGAGACCGATGCCGGCGGCCAGACCGGCGAGGGGGCCGAGCCAGTTGCGCTTGCCGGCAGCAGCGGGTGCGGCGGCTGGTGCTGGCGTTGCCGCAGGGGCGGCCTGTTGCGCCGGTGTTGCCGATTTGGGGGGCACAGCCGACTGGGTCGGTGCCGTATTTCTGGACATGCCGATGGACTTGCCGCCGCCAATGCGCGCGGCTTCGGCGTCGGAGGCAACGAAGCCGAGGCTGGTGAAAGTCACCGCAGCGGCAATCAGGGCAATCAGGCTTTTTTTCATTTTCTCGTTCTCCTCTTAAATTTTATAACCGCGATGCAAGGCAACGACGCCCGCTGTCAGGTTGAAGTAGTCGACACGGGCGAGGCCGACTTGTTCCATCATGCCTTTTAGTGTGTCCTGATCGGGGTGCATGCGGATGGACTCTGCCAGATAACGGTAGCTGTCCGGATCATTCACGATCTTCTTGCCCAGCCACGGCAGCACCTTGAAAGAATAGAAATCGTAGGCCGGTGTCAGGGGTTCCCAGACTTTGGAGAATTCAAGCACCAGCAATCGTCCGCCCGGACGGAGCACGCGGCGCATCTCAGCCAATGCTCGATCCTTATGTGTCATGTTGCGCAGACCGAAAGCGACGGTGACGATGTCAAAATAGTTGTCGGGAAACGGCAGCTTTTCGGCATCGCACTGCGCTACGGGCCCAAGTCGGCCTTCGTCGAGCAGGCGGTCGCGGCCGTTGGTCAGCATATTGTTATTGATGTCGGTCAGCCAGACTTCCCCGGTCGGACCGACCTTCTTGCGGAAGCTCGATGCCAGGTCACCAGTACCGCCGGCGATATCAAGTACGCGCTCACCCGCGCGTGCGCCGGCTACCTGCAAGGTAAAAGCTTTCCAAAGCCGATGCAGTCCAGCCGACATCAGGTCGTTCATCAGATCGTATTTGTCGGCGACTGACGAGAAGACGCCCTTCACCCGTTTGGCCTTATCACTCTCAGGAACGGATTCGAAGCCGAAGTGAGTTTCAGGGGTTTGGGAGGGTTGAACCATCAAGTTTCCTCAGTGTTTGCCACAGCTACCACCGGTTTTGGGTGGCAGGGTGGTCGAATCGATGTCGCGGCTGGCACCGGCGGCCTCGATGCGGGCGAGATAGTCTGCCCAAAGTTCATCCTTGTTGGCACCCAGCTTGTAGAGCAGATCCCATGAGTAGATACCGGTATCGTGCGCATCGGAGAAAAATGGCTGAATGGCATAGTTGCCGACGGGCTCGATGGCCTTGATATCCACGTCACGCTTGCCAGTTTGCAGGGTTTCCTGGCCCGGGCCATGTCCGCGCACTTCGGCAGAGGGCGAATGTACGCGCAAAAATTCAAAAGAGAGGCGAAAATTGCTGCCATCCGCGAAGGAAAGCTCCATTTCACGTGATTTCTGATGCAGTTTGATTTCGGTGGGGTGTGGCGTGTTCTTGTCGAGTCCGGCCATGATGTTGTCGTCTGTTCAGGTTGGGGTCCCTGCCATATGGGGGCCGCTTATCATAGCGCAAGGCGTGAGCCGGGCCGTTACTGCCGGCTTCAGTCGAGATGATTCTTTTCCAGCGCTTGCTGCTGGCGCTGCAAAAATTCGTCCATGCTGTCGATACCGCGTAACAACAGGATCGTTGAACGCACGGCCGCTTCAAGCAAAACTGCAAGGTTGCGGCCGGCGGCTACGGGCAGGACCACCTTGCGTACCGGAACACCCAGAACATTTTCGGTGAGCGCGTCAAGTGGCAGGCGTGCCATTTCGGGCAAACCGGCATTGGGCCGCTGCAGGTGCACAATCAGCTTCAGGCGCATCTTGCGGCGGCAGGCGGTTTCACCGAAAACCGTACGGATATTCAACAAGCCGAGACCACGTACCTCGATGAAATCCTTGAGCAGTTCGGGGCATCGACCTTCAAGCGCATCAGGCGCGATGCGTGAAACCTCGACCACATCGTCGGCAACCAGACCATGCCCGCGCGTGATGAGTTCGAGCCCGAGCTCGCTTTTGCCCACGCCCGAGTCGCCCGTTACCAGCACGCCAATACCGAGTACATCCATGAACACGCCATGCAAGGTCACGGTCTCGGCGAGTTGGCGTGAAACATAGACGCGCAGCGAGTCGATTACCTGTGCCGTGGGCAGTGGCGTGGTGAATAGGGGCGTGTCACTGGCCTCGCAGGCAGTACGGATTTCTTCGAGAATGTCACAGCCGTCGGCAACAATGACGGCCGGTGGATGCTCGCTGATGATCTGCTGGAAAATATGCTCGCCCTTGCCGCCGATATGTCGCTTGTACCAGATGATCTCGGGAGAACCGAGTACCTGGACGCGATCGGGGTGAATCAGGTTGAGGTGGCCGATCAGATCGGCAGGCGAAACGTCGTCACGATTGACGGCGATCGGGCGGTTGAGCGTGCCGCCGACCCAAGATAGTTGCAGCCGTTCGCGGTTACGCTCGAACAGCTGCGCGACGATTAACTGGCCGACTGCCACTGCGCAAAGAGCGCGTATGCTGCCGCAGCATCGGGCGCGGCAACTAGTTGTTCGCGGAATGCCTTGTCACTGAACATTTGCGCCAGTTCGGAAAGCATCTGCAGATGATGCTCATTGGCTGCCTCGGGCACCAGAAGCACGAAGACCAAGCCTACCGGCTGGCCGTCGGGAGCATCGAATTGCACGGGTGCTGCCAGACGCAAAAAGGCACCGTGTGCTTCTTTCAGACCTTTGATGCGACCGTGCGGAATGGCGATACCGAGTCCCAGACCGGTGGAACCCATTTTTTCACGGGAAAACAGCGCATCGTAGACCGCGCTGCGGGCTATGCCGTGATGGTTTTCAAATAGCAGGCCGGCCTGCTCGAAGACGCGTTTTTTGCTGCTCGCGTCCAGGCCGACGACGACGTTGTCGACCTTCAGTAGTTTGGCAATAAGATTCATTGGGGTGGGGGGATTGCCCAGACACCTAAATAAGTTCGCCTGGGAGGGTTTCCCAGCGGCGGACGCGAAGTATAACCCTCGTCCCGCCGCCCGCAAATGGGGAAATTTCTTGCCCCATTTGCGCTATTTTTTCACTGGCCTCAGGTTTCGACTTGCGGACGCTCGTGATTGTGGTCCCGATTCTTGTCCTTGTACTTGATTACCTGGCGATCGAGTTTGTCGATCAGTAGGTCGATGGCGGCGTAGAGGTCGGCATCGCTGCTGTCGGCGAAGATGTCCTTGCCCTTGACGTGCAGGGTAATCTCGGCCTTCTGCACGAGCTTTTCCACCGTGAGAATCACATGGACGCTGGTTACGTGGTCAAAATGGCGGATGACCTTGTCTACTTTCCCCGTGACATATTCACGCAGTGCGGGGGTGACTTCGACATGGTGTCCAGTGATATTGAGGTTCATGATCTCTCCTCTTTAGAGTGTTTTGCGTAGATTGACCGGCGGGATGCTCAGGGATTCACGGTACTTGGCGACAGTGCGCCGCGCAACCACGATTCCCTGCTCGCCGAGGATTTCCGCGATGCGGGCGTCGGAGAGTGGCTTGTGGCCATTCTCCACGCCCACCAGTTGCTTGATCAGCGCCCGAATCGCGGTAGATGACGCCGCGCCGCCGGTATCGGTGGCGACGTGGCTGCCAAAAAAGTATTTGAGTTCGTAAATGCCCCGCGGACTGGCGAGGTATTTTTGCGTGGTGACTCGTGAAATGGTCGATTCGTGCAGCTCCACGGTTTCGGCGATCTCGCGCAGCGTCAGTGGCCGCATCGCCACCTCGCCGTGGTCAAAGAAAGCACGTTGGCGATCGACGATGGCCTGCGAGACGCGGGCGATGGTGTCGAAACGCTGCTGAACGTTCTTGATCAGCCATTTAGCTTCCTGCAACTGGCCGGAAAGATTGCTGCCGCCGTTGCTGCGCTGCTGGCGCAGCAGGTTGGCGTAGAGCCGGTTGATGCGCAGGCGCGGCATGGCTTCCTGGTTGAGTTGCACCACCCAGTTGCCGCGCAGCTTGCGCACCGTTACGTCGGGTATGACGTAGCGCGTATCGAGTTGGGAAAACTGTGCGCCCGGGCGCGGATTGAGCGAGCGGATCAGCGTTTGCGCGTCACGCAAGGCCTCGTCGGTGCAGCCGAGCGCCTTCTTGATGCGCACATAGTCACGGCCCGCCAGTTGCTCGAGATGGTCGCGCACAACAGCGGCCGCCAAGGTGTTTTCGGGTGAGGCGGATAAATTGGCCAGCTGCAGCAGCAGGCATTCACGCGGGTTGCGTGCCCCGATACCCGGAGGATCGAGGCTTTGCAGATGATTGAGGGCAATCTGCAGGTCTTCGAGCACTTCGTCCGGTTCGCCGGCAAAATCCTCCGGCAGCACCTCAACCAGTTCTTCGAGTTCCTGCGTCAGGTAGCCATCGTCGTTTAGCGCTTCGACCAGAAAGGCGACGCGCAAACGCTCACGACCGGATAACTGCGAAAGTGCCAACTGGCTGATCAGGTGGTCGCGCAAGCTGGTGGCTGCAGCCTGCAACTCGCCGGCATCGACGTCGCTTTCGTCGTTGGGGTCGCGCGGGTTGCGCGAACTGCCAGACGTCGGCCAATCCATGCCGTCGTGCCCCCACTCGATTTCCGAGACGCGCTCACGTTCTTCCTGCGCGGCAGGCACGGATTCCTCTTTGTGGGTATGCGTCAACGCATCACCAGCGCCCGCATAGGTTGCTGTTTCGGACGGCTCATCGCGCTCCAGCAGAGGATTTTCCTGGAGTGCCTGCTCAATTTCCTGGTTGAGTTCCAGCGACGAGAGCTGCAGCAAGCGGATCGACTGCTGTAGCTGCGGTGTCAGGGCGAGGTGTTGCGAGAGCCTGAGCTGGAGCGTTTGTTTCACTGCTTCTTTACATCTTGAAGTGCTCGCCAAGATATACCCGGCGCACGCTCTCATTATCGATGATATCGGCAGGATGTCCAGCCGCCAGTACCTCGCCATCGTTGATGATGGTGGCGCGGTCACAGATCCCCAGGGTTTCCCTGACATTGTGGTCGGTGATCAGCACGCCGATGCCCCGCTCCTTGAGGAAGCGGATGATTTTCTGGATATCGATTACAGCAATCGGATCGACGCCAGCAAAAGGTTCGTCGAGCAGAATGAATAGCGGTGAGGTAGCCAGCGCGCGGGCAATCTCGACACGGCGGCGTTCGCCGCCTGACAGCGCCGCTGCACGCTGGTCGCGCAGATGGCTGATGTGCAGTTCTTCGAGCAGTTCTTCGAGACGGGTTTCCAGTGTCGGGGCATCGTAGTCCTGCAGTTCCAGTATGGCGCGGATGTTCTCGGCCACCGTGAGCTTGCGGAACACCGAATTTTCTTGCGGCAGATACGAGAGGCCAAGCCGTGCCCGCGCGTGGATCGGCATATGGGTGATGCGGGTTTCCTTGCCCTCGGCCGCTATGACGATATCACCGGCATCCGAGGCCACCAGGCCGACAACCATGTAGAAGCAGGTGGTCTTGCCGGCGCCATTGGGGCCGAGCAGTCCAACCACTTCGCCACCATCGACATGCAGGCTGACATCCTTGACCACCGTGCGGTTACGGAATTTCTTGCGCAGGTTGTGGATGGAGAGCGTGGTGGTCATTCTTCCATACTCTTGAGCAGGCGGCGGATCGTGTCAGTTGCAAAGCCCCGCCCCTGAAGAAAGCGCGCCTGTTTTGCCCATTCGCGGGCATCAACCGGTGCAGCAGTAAATTTTCTTTCCCAGACGGCACGCGCCCGTGCAGCTTCGTCGGGCAATCCCGCGCCAGACAGATGAGCGTCAATCAGCGCCGACTCCACACCTTTGGTGCGGAGCGTATGGCGCAGCCGTGTCGTACCGAGACGTGCCGCCTGGCTGCGCAGATAACTTTCAGCAAAGCGGGCATCCGATTGAAGCCCTTGGGTGGCAAGTTCGTTCAGCACGGTTTCGATTTCTTCAGTGGTGCCATGCGGCGCCAGTTTGCGGGTCAGTTCGGCGCGGGTATGTTCGCGCCGAGCCAGAAGTCTTACCGCACGCTGACGCAGTTCCTTCGTCTCCGGAGATGGGTGCTGCTCAGTCACTCGGCAGTAGCGGGAACGGCAATGCCGGTGACGCCGACCGCTTCGCGCACGCGGTTTTCGATCTCGATCGCCATTTCGGGATGCTCGCGCAGGAACTCGCGCGTCTTGTCCTTGCCCTGGCCGATCTTCTCGCCCTTGTAGGAATACCAGGCGCCAGACTTCTCCACGATCTTGTGTTCGACACCGAGTTCGACGACTTCACCCTGGCGCGAAATGCCCTCGCCATAGAGGATGTCGAAGCGCGCTTCGCGGAAGGGCGGTGCCACCTTGTTCTTGACGACCTTCACCTTGGTTTCGTTGCCGATCACCTCATCGCCGTTCTTGATGGCACCGGTACGACGGATATCCATGCGCACCGAGGCGTAGAACTTGAGGGCGTTGCCGCCGGTGGTGGTTTCGGGGTTGCCGAACATCACGCCGATCTTCATGCGGATCTGGTTGATGAAGATCACCAGCGTGTTGGTACGCTTGATATTGGAGGTCAGCTTGCGCAGCGCTTGCGACATCAGGCGCGCTTGCAGGCCGGGCAACTGGTCGCCCATTTCGCCTTCGATTTCAGCGCGCGGCGTGAGTGCAGCCACGGAGTCGATGACGATCAGATCGACGCCGCCGGAGCGCACCAGCATGTCGGTGATTTCCAGGCCCTGTTCGCCGGTATCCGGTTGTGAAATGAGCAAGTCGGGCACATTCACGCCCAATTTGGCTGCGTAGCCCGGATCGAGTGCATTTTCCGCGTCGATGTAAGCGGCGACGCCGCCGGCTTTCTGTATTTCGGCGACGACATGCAGACACAGCGTCGTCTTGCCCGAGGATTCCGGGCCGTAGATTTCGACCACCCGCCCGCGCGGCAGGCCGCCGATCCCGAGCGCGATGTCCAGCCCGAGCGAGCCGGTGGAAACGGTTTGAATATCGTCAGTGGCCAAGCCCTCGCCCATCTTCATGATGGAGCCCTTGCCAAACTGCTTTTCGATTTGCGCCAATGCCGCTTGCAGGGCTTTGGTCTTGTTCTCGTCCATGATGTTCCTTCCAAGAGTTGTTCTGATTATGGCATGTTTCTTGCGCACTCAATCAAGCCAGTAAGCGCATAAATCACCGCTTGGCGCCGGATAGTTTCCCGGTCGCCGTCAAAAAGTCGGCGCTGGCAGGACGGCACTTCATTACACATGCACCAGGCAAAGCATACGGTCCCCACTGGCTTGTCAGGTGAGCCACCCGTTGGCCCGGCGATACCAGTAATAGACAATGAAATCATGGCATTGGAGTTTTTAAACGCTCCCGCTGCCATTTCACTTGCCGTTTCGAGGCTGACCGCACCAAACTTTTCAATGGTGTCCATACGAACACCGAGCATATCCGTTTTCGCCGCGTTTGTATAGGTCACGAAGCCGCGCTCAAACCAGGCCGAACTGCCGGCCGTGTGGGTGATTACTTGTGCTGCCCAGCCGCCGGTGCAGGATTCTGCCGTGGCAACCAGCAATTTTTGCTCACGGCAGATGGCGCCGACGGCTTCCGACAATGCGACAAGTTCGGCATCCATCAGAACAAACGCTCCACCAGTGCCTTGAACACTGCCAGTGTCAGCACCGTGTAGGCGGCGGCAATGACATCATCCATCATCACGCCGAAGCCATTTTTCACCTGGCTGTCAAAATAATCAGCTGGGGCCGGCTTGCTGATGTCGTAGATGCGAAACCACAAAAATGCGGCGAGCTGCCACATCCAGCCGGCTGGCGTCAGGAACAGTACTGCCCAGAACGGCACGATCTCGTCCCAGACGATGCTGCCGTGGTCGATCACGCCCAGCGCGCGGCCGGTGATCTGACAAGCGGTAACGCCCAGTACGAAGGCCAGCAGCAGAAAAACTGCGAAGGCAGTTTCGTCGGGCAGCCAGCCGCGCAGGAATGGGTAGGTCAGCCAGGCGAACAGCGTGCCGGCGGTGCCCGGCGCGAAGGGCGCCAGCCCGCTGCCGAAGCCACAGGCAATCAGATGGGCTGGGTGCCGCAACAAAAACGAAAGTGGTGGGGCAGGAGCCTTGGCCATGCCTGCAGCTTACGCGAAGTGGTCGTAGCCGCGCTGCGCGGTTTCCATGGGTCGGCCGGTGGCGTCCAGAATTGTCAATTGACCCGGCGTTCCCGCCTCGATGCGGCCAAGGCAATGCAGTGGCAGCGCAAGTTGCGTGGCCAACGACAAGACATCTGCGTGGCGTGTCACCGGAGCGGTAAAAACGAGTTCGTAATCATCACCACCCGAGAGATAACAGTCACGCTCAAAAGTCGGCTCTGGCGAGACGGCTATTTTGAGTGTCGCTGCCACGCCTGAAGCATCCAGTATGTGCCCGAGGTCGGCCAGTAGCCCGTCCGAGACATCGATGGCTGCGGTGGCCAAGCCGCGCAACGCCAAGCCCAGCGCCACGCGCGGCTGTGGGCGATGCAAGGCTGCGAGGCAGTCTGCGAGCACCGGTTCTTCCAGATGGGTTCGACCCTGCAGATGGGCCAGTCCCAGCGCCGCGCGTCCGGGTGCGCCGGACACCCAAATCTCGTCGCCAGTTTGCGCGCCCGAGCGCAACAAGGCGGTTCCTGCAGGCACCTCGCCGAAGATCGTGACGCAGAAATTAAGGGGTCCCCTGGTCGTATCGCCGCCGATGACGTCGATGCCGAAGGTGTCGGCGCAGGCAAAAAAGCCGCGCGCAAACTTTTCAATCCATGCTTCCGTTGCCGCCGGCAAAGCTGCCGCCAGTAGCGCCCAGCGCGGTTGTGCGCCCATCGCCGCCATGTCCGACACGTTGACCGCCAATGCTTTCCAGCCGAGATCTTCCGGGTCGGTATCGACCAGAAAATGCGTGCCCGCCACCAGCATGTCGGTGGATACCACCAACTCGCAACCGGTGGTCGCGCGCATGATGGCGCCATCATCGCCGACGCCGAGCACGGTGTGCCCCGGATCACGCGGGGGATGACGAAAATAACGGTCGATCAGGGCAAACTCGGAGGGCATGCC
>CAJBAP010000349.1 GCA_903950295.1 uncultured Rhodocyclaceae bacterium | reverse complement strand
TGCTGCAGGATGCCGGCATCCATATCGCCATCGTCGAGGATCAGGAGCAGGTCGACAAGCTCCTCGAGGTGAAAGACCAGTGCCCTGAATTGCTGCACATTTGCTACGACGAACCGCGCGGCATGCGTCATTACACGCACCCTTTCCTGCATGGTCTCGATGGGGTCATTGCTGCGGGCAAGGTGCATGATGAGAACCAGCCCGACTTCCTGCGTCAGGAAATTGCCCTGGGTAATCCCGACGACACCGCGATCATGCTGTACACCTCTGGCACGACCGGCAAGCCAAAGGGTGTCTGCCAGACGCACCACGCAATGATTTCTGCCGCGCGTGGCTGTTGCGACTTCGACAAACTTGACGATACCAACGAAGTGTTGTCTTACCTGCCGATGGCCTGGGTGGGCGACAGCCTGTTTTCTTATGCGCAGGCCCTGGTGGCGGGTTTCACCATCAACTGCCCGGAGTCCGGCGACACCGTGATGACCGACCTGCGCGAGATCGGACCGACCTGTTACTTTGCGCCGCCGCGCGTATTCGAGAACATGCTGACCCAGCTGATGATCCGCATGGAGGACGCCAGTGCGCTGAAGCATCGCATGTTCCATTACTTCATGGCGGTGGCGAAGCGCTGTGGCGCGGATATCCTCGACGGCAAGCCGGTGAGTGGCAGCGACCGGCTGCTTTATGCGCTTGGCAATTTCCTGGTTTTCGGCCCGCTCAAGAACGTGCTCGGCATGAGCCGCATCCGCGTCGCCTATACCGCCGGTGCGGCGATCGGCCCGGACCTGTTCCGCTTTTATCGTTCCATCGGCATCAATCTCAAGCAGTTTTACGGGCAGACGGAGACTTGCGCTTATGTTTGTCTGCAGCCGAACCGCCAGATCAAGTTCGATTCCGTCGGTCTGCCGGCGCCGGGTGTGGAAATCAAGATTGCGGCCAACGGCGAGATTCTCGTCAAGGGCCCGATGTTGCTCAAGGAGTATTACCAGCGTCCCGACGCGACTGCGGAATCGATCAACGCCGATGGCTACTTCATGACCGGCGATGCCGGTTTCCTCGATGCCGACGGCCATCTGAAAATCATCGACCGCGCCAAGGATGTCGGCAAGCTCACCCACGGGGCGATGTTCGCGCCCAACTACATCGAGAACAAGCTCAAATTCTTTTCGCACATCAAGGAAGCGGTGGCCTTCGGTAACGATCGCGACATGGTGTGCGCCTTCATCAACATTGACATCGGTGCGGTGGGTAACTGGGCCGAGCGGCGCGGGCTGGCTTACAGCGGTTATACCGACTTGACCGCCAAGCCCGAGGTCTATCAGCTGATCCAGGAATGCGTCGAGCAGGTGAATGCCGAACTGGCGCACGATGTGATGGTGGCCGATACGCAGATCCATCGCTTTCTCATCCTGCACAAGGAACTCGATCCCGATGACGACGAACTGACGCGTACCCGGAAGGTGCGGCGCGGCTTTGTCGCGGAAAAGTATGCGGTGCTGATCGAGGCGCTTTACAGCGGCAAGGCCTCGCAGTTCATCGAGACGCAGGTGCGCTTCGAGGATGGCCGTACCGGCAAGGTGGCGGCCGACCTCGTGATTCGCGATGCGCGCGTATTTCCGCACGCCGCGGCCAAGAGCGCCGCATAGGAAACCAGGAAAACCCGACCATGGCCCGACAGATCGGCGACGTCATCCTCGACCTCAAGAATATTTCCCTCGCTTTCGGTGGCGTCAAGGCCTTGACCGATATCTCCTTCGATGTGCGCGAACATGAAATCCGCGCCATCATCGGCCCCAATGGCGCCGGCAAGAGTTCGATGCTCAACGTCATCAACGGTGTCTACCACCCCCAGCATGGCGAGATCATTTTCCGTGGCGAGCACCGCAAGGACATGGACACGCACGAAGCGGCGGCGGCGGGTTTCGCCCGGACCTTCCAGAATATTGCGCTGTTCAAGGGCATGAGCGTGCTCGACAACCTGATGACCGGGCGCAACCTCAAGATGAAGTGCAACTTCCTGCAGCACGCGCTGTGGTGGGGAGCGGCCAAGCGCGAAGAACTTGAGCACCGCCGCAAGGTTGAGGAGGTCATCGACTTTCTCGAGATCGAGCATATCCGCAAGACACCGGTGGGGCGATTGCCCTATGGCCTGCAAAAGCGTGTCGAGCTTGGCCGTGCGCTCGCCGCCGAGCCTTCGATGCTGCTGCTCGACGAACCGATGGCCGGCATGAACGTGGAAGAGAAGCAGGACATGTGCCGCTTCATCCTCGACGTGAATGACCAGTACGGCACCACCATCGTGCTGATCGAGCACGACATGGGTGTGGTGATGGATATCTCGGATCGCGTTGTGGTGCTCGACTACGGCAAGAAGATCGGCGACGGTATGCCGGACGACGTGAAGAACAACCCTGAAGTGATTGCTGCCTATCTTGGCACGCAGCACTAGGAGACAAAATATGGCCCCCATGCTCACTATGTTCGCTGCCCCCACAGAGGGCGCCCCCTTCCTTGGGGCGGCCCTTCGGAAGGTGTGACATGCAATTTTTCTTTGAAGTGCTGATCGGCGGACTGCTCTCCGGCGTGATGTATTCGCTGGTGGCGCTGGGTTTTGTGCTGATCTTCAAGGCCTCCGGGGTATTCAACTTCGCCCAGGGGGCGATGGTTTATTTCGCCGCGCTGTCGGTGGTGGGCTGCATGGAAAAAGGTGCGCCCTTGTGGCTGGCGCTCATCCTGTCATTCGGTGTCATGACGCTGTTCGGCATCGCCACGGAAAAGTTCGTACTGCGCAAGATGGTGAACCAGACGCCGATTTCACTGTTCATGGCTACCATCGGGCTCGCGTTTTTTGTCGAAGGCCTGGCGCCCTTGATGTGGGGCAACGATGTACGGCCGCTGGATATTGGTTTGGTCGACGAACCGATTCCTTACATGCTCGACAACTTCAACATTGTGGTCAGTCGCTTTGACCTGGTGGCGGCCGGCCTGGCGTTGGCGCTGGTGGCGTTGTTGGCGCTGTTCTTCCAATACACCCGCATTGGCCGCGCGCTGCGGGCGGTGGCCGATGACCATCAGGCTGCCCTGTCTATCGGCATTCCGCTGCAACACATCTGGGCGCTGGTATGGGCCGTGGCCGGCTTCGTTGCACTGGTCGCCGGGATGCTCTGGGGTTCGCGTAATGGGGTGCAGTTCGCGCTGACCTTTACGGCATTGAAGGCGTTGCCGGTGCTGATTCTCGGCGGCTTTACTTCGGTGCCGGGTGCCATCGTTGGCGGCCTGATCATTGGTGCCTCGGAGAAATTGGCCGAGATCTATATTCCGCCGGTCATGGCCGGCTGGTTCGGTGGCAACTTCGGTGGCATCGAGGGCTGGTTCCCCTATGTCATGGCCTTGTTATTCCTGCTGGTGCGGCCTGAAGGCCTGTTCGGGGAGAAGCATATTGATCGGGTCTAAATCATGATTTACCGCGAAACTGGACAATTCAAGACCAGCTACGCTGCCGATCAGCAGATCTTCCCGATCCGCCAGGATCGGGTCGGCGTGATTCTGTTGCTGGTGGCGGCCTTCGTCGTCGTGCCGCTGGTCGCCGGCAACTACTGGCTCAACGCCATCCTGATCCCATTCCTGATCTTCGCCCTGGCAGCCCTTGGCCTCAATATTCTCACCGGCTACGCGGGGCAGCTCTCGCTCGGTTCGGCGGCCTTCATGGCCGTGGGCGCTTATGCCGCCTACAATTTCCAGGTGCGCGTGGAAGGCATGCCGGTACTGGTTTCCTTCGTCCTTGCCGGCATCTCTGCTGCCGGGGTAGGCATCCTGTTTGGCTTGCCGTCCCTGCGCATCAAGGGCTTCTACCTCGCCGTGGCGACGCTGGCGGCGCAGTTCTTCATCGTCTGGTGCCTGACCAAGTTCCCCTATCTCTCCAACAATTCGTCGTCGGGCGTGATTTCGGTGCCTGGCATCACCATCCTCGATTTCAAATTCGACACACCCCAGTCGCGCTACCTGCTGGTGCTGACGATCGTCTCGCTGCTGGCTTTACTGGCCAAGAACATGGTGCGCTCTACCACGGGCCGAGCGTGGATGGCCGTGCGTGACATGGACGTGGCCGCCGAAGTGATTGGCATCCGCCTGCTGCGTACCAAGCTCCTCGCCTTCGCCGTCAGCTCCTTCTATTGCGGCGTTGCGGGCGCCATGTATGCCTTCTGCTACCTGGGATCGGTGGAACCCGACGGTTTCTCGCTCGATCTGTCGTTCAAGATCCTCTTCATGATCATCGTCGGCGGCGTCGGCAGCATCCTCGGCAGCTTTCTTGGCGCAGCCTTCATCCTGTTGCTGCCGATCTTTCTCGACATTACTCTGCCGTGGATATCGACGCTGCTGCATCTGCCTTTTGACAATGCAACCGTTTCCCATATTCAGCTCATGGTGTTCGGTGCGCTGATCATGTTCTTCCTGATCGTCGAACCGCATGGCCTGGCGCGTCTGTGGCAGATCGGTAAGGAGAAACTGCGTTTGTGGCCTTTCCCGCATTAGAAAACACCAAAGCAAAATTCAAATTTGCACCAACCAAGGAGGAGACACCCATGATCAAAAAAGTAAAGCAACTCGTCATCGCTTCATCCGTCGCCGCTGCCTGCTTTGCTGCAGGACTGCCGGCAGCCCAGGCCGCCGAAGAGCAGTTCTTCATGCTGCCCTCCTACCGTGTCGGTCCCTACGGCGCTAACGGCCAGGCTTTCTACGGTGGTTTCATCGACTACCTGAATTACGTAAACATGAAGGGCGGCGTCGATGGCGTGCAACTCACCTGGGAAGAGTGCGAAACCGAATACAACAACGCCAAGGGCGTGGAATGCTACGAGCGCATGAAGGCGAAGGCGGCGAAGGCTCCCGGCCCGATCCACACCATGTCAACGGGCATTTCCTATGCTCTCGTGGACAAGTCTGCCGCTGACAAGCTGCCGCTCGCCATGATGGGCTATGGCCTCACCAGCGCGGTGGATGGCTCGGTCTTCCCATGGGCCTTCCCGCTGGTCACGACCTACCAGATGCAGGCCTCGGCCATCGTCAAGTTCCTCAAGGACAAGAACAAGGGCAGTCTGGATGGCAAGAAGATCGTCCATCTTTATCATGACTCCGCCTACGGCAAGGAGCCGATTCTGGCGCTGCAGGCTGAATCCCGCCTTAACAAGTTCACGCTGATCGAGATTCCCGTCGCCCACCCGGGCAACGAGCAGGGCGCGCAGTGGCAGCGTATCCGCCAGGAGAAGCCGGATTACGTGATTCTGTGGGGCTGGGGCGTGATGAACATGACCGCCATCAAGACCGCACAGAAGATGGGTTACCCGCGTGAGCAAATGATCGGTTCCTGGTGGGCGGGTTCTGAAGAGGACGTGATCCCCGCCGGTGATGCCGCCAAGGGCTACATGTCCGCGACGTGGAACGTTGCCGGCAAGGCTGTACCGGTGATCGCCGATATCGAGAAAGTCGTTTACGGTGGCGGCAAGGGCAACCTGTCCGACAAGTCCAAGCTGGGCACCATCCTTTACAACCGCGGGGTCTCTGCCGCTGTATTGTCGGTGGAAGCGGTGCGTGCCGCCCAGACCAAGTATGGCAAGGGCAAGGCAATGAGTGGCGAGCAGGTGCGCTGGGGTCTGGAAAACCTGAACCTGAACGATGCGCGCCTGAAAGAGTTGGGCGCCACGGGCATCCTGCCTGAAGTGAAGACCTCGTGTGACAACCACGAAGGTTCGGGCAAGGTGAAGCTCCAGCAGTGGGACGGCACCAAGTGGGTGTCGCTGACCGACTGGATCGAGGGCAACAAGGCGCTGATCCACCCGCTGTTCCAGGCCGACGCCGCGAAATACGCCAAGGAAAAGGGCATCACGCCGCGTAACTGCGCTGCCGAAGCGAAGAAGTAACTCCAACTGTCGAACCTGGCGGGGCGGCATGCCGTCCCGCCAGCACCGACTTTTTACAAAGAGCTGCACAGAGCGAACATGAGCGCCTATCTCTCCATCAACAACATCGAGGTCATCTACGACCACGTCATCCTCGTGCTCAAGGGTGTCTCGCTCGATGTTCCCCAGGGCAAGATCGTCGCCCTGCTGGGCGCCAACGGCGCCGGCAAAACGACGACCCTGAAGGCGATTTCCAACCTGCTGCGCGCCGAGCGCGGCGAGGTGACCAAAGGCGATATCCAGTTCAAGAGTCAGCGCATCGACCAACTGACACCCAACGATCTGGTCAAGGGCGGCGTAATTCAGGTGATGGAGGGCCGCCACTGTTTTGCCCACCTGACCGTTGAAGAAAACTTGCTCACTGGCGCCTATACGCGTGCGATTTCCCGCGTGGAACTGAAGCGCAGCCTCGACAAGGTTTATGAATTCTTCCCGCGCCTCAAGCAGCGGCGCAGTTCACAAGCCGGTTACACCTCCGGCGGCGAGCAGCAAATGACCGCCATTGGCCGCGCGCTGATGGCCAACCCGGAAATGATCCTGCTCGACGAACCGTCGATGGGTCTTGCGCCGCAGGTTGTCGAAGAAATCTTCGAGATCGTGCGTGATCTCAACCAGCGCGAAAAAGTGAGTTTCCTGCTCGCCGAGCAGAACACCATGGTCGCGCTACGCTACGCCGACTTCGGCTATATCCTCGAAAACGGTCGCGTTGTCATGGAAGGCCTGGCGGCGGATCTGCGCAGCAACGAGGACGTCAAGGAGTTCTATCTTGGCCTGTCGAGCTCCGGACGCAAGAGCTTCCGCGACGTCAAGCATTACCGCAGAAGAAAACGCTGGCTGGCATGACCGAATACTTTGACGCACTCGAAACGCGCGACCCGGCGGAGCGCGAACGCGAGTTGCTGGCGCGCCTGCCGGTGCAGGTCGCGCATGCCAAAGCGAACACGACGTATTTTTCCGCGACCCTGCGCGAGGTTGATCCCGCCGCGATAGTCTCGCGCGCTGCACTCGCGCAACTGCCGGTGCTGCGCAAGCATGAACTGATCGAACTGCAGAACGCGCAGCGGCCCCATAACCCATTTGGCGGTCTGTCGGCTTCAGGCTGGGGCCGACTCGGCCGAGTATTTTCGTCCCCTGGACCGATCTACGAACCCGAAGGTCGCAGCGTCGATTACTGGCGTACGGCACGGGCGTTGTTCGCTGCCGGCATCCGTCCCGGTGATCTGGTGCACAACAGCTTTTCGTATCACATGACCCCCGGCGGCTGGATGCTCGAGGCGGGTGCGCTGGCGCTCGGGTGCACGGTGTTTCCCGGTGGCGTCGGCCAGACCGAACAACAGGTGCAGGCAATGGCTGACCTGCAACCCAATGCCTATGTCGGCACGCCGTCCTTCCTGCGCATCCTGCTCGACAAGGCCGACGAACTCGGCCTGAAGATTCCCGCGCTGACCAAGGCACTCGTTTCCGGCGAGGCTTTTCTGCCGCCGGTACGCGAGGCACTGCGCGCGCGCGGCATCGAGGGTTATCAGGCCTACGCGACGGCAGATCTCGGGTTGATCGCCTACGAAACCCCCGCCCGTGAAGGCCTGGTGGTCGATGAGAACGTCATTCTCGAAATCGTCCGTCCCGGCACGGGTGATCTGGTGCCGGCAGGCGAAGTGGGCGAAGTCGTCGTTACCCTTTTCAATACCGACTACCCGTTGTTGCGTTTCGGCACCGGTGACCTGTCGGCTGTTCTGCCGGGTATTTCACCGTGCGGCCGCACCAACATGCGCATCAAGGGCTGGTTGGGACGTGCCGACCAGACCACCAAGGTCAAGGGCATGTTCGTGCATCCCGAGCAGATCGCCGCCGTGGTCAAGCGCCATCCGCAAATTACACGCGCACGACTGGTGGTGACCAATCCCGACAGTACCGACAGCATGACCCTGCATTGCGAGGGCGCGGGCGATGCGACATTGGCCGGAGCAATCGCCGATTCACTGCGCGAACTGACCAAGTTGCGTGGCGATGTGATTTTCGTCGCCAGCCTGCCCAACGATGGCAAGGTGATCAGCGACGAACGCAAATATGACTAACGGCCCGCTCGCCGGGCTGCGTATTCTCGACCTTACCCGCCTGCTGCCTGGCCCGGTCTGCACGCTCCATCTGGCCGATCTGGGTGCCGAAGTCATCAAGATCGAGGATACCGGTGCCGGTGATTACGCCCGCACCATGGGCATCGGTGCCGCACCGGGCGAGGACAGCTTCTTCTTCCGCATCGTCAATCGCCACAAGCGTGCGCTGCGGCTCGACCTCAAGCAGGCGGCAGGTGTCGAAATTTTCCTGCGGCTGGCGCGCGAGGCTGACGTGATCGTCGAGAGTTTCCGCCCCGGTGTAGTCGATAAACTCGGTGTCGGTTACGCGGCGGTGAAAGCGATCAATCCGCGCATTGTCTATTGTGCGATCACCGGCTACGGCCAAGACGGCCCGTGGCGCGACCGGGCTGGGCATGACCTCAACTACATTGCCACTTCCGGGGTGCTTGACCAGATTGGCAATGCAGGCGAGGCACCGGCGATTCCCAACCTGCAAATCGGTGATCTGCTTGGCGGCGCGCTGACGGCGGCGATGGGTATTCTGGCGGCGGTGATCGGTGCCAAAGCGACGGGTGAGGGGCGCTATATCGATGTGGCGATGACCGATGCCACCTTCGCCCACGCCTACACTGCGCTTTTGTCGGTGCTGGCGCGCGGGCAAACAATGCCGCGCGGCACGGACGATCTCAATGGCGGCTTGCCCGGTTATCGCGTCTATCGTACGCAGGACGGGCGCTTCCTGGCAGTGGGTGCGCTGGAGCCAAAATTCTGGCAACTCTTTTGCGACGCCATTCAGCGCCCCGAATTGAAGCCCTTCGGTCTGTCGCGTGACGCCGAGGGTGCGCGTACCTGTGCCGAACTCGAAGCCCTGTTCGCGGGTCAGCCGCTGGCTTACTGGGCGACGCTGTTCGATACAGTTGACTGTGGCGTGACCCCCGTGCTGACGTTCGAGGAAGCAATGCAGCACCCCCAGATCAAGGCGCGCGGCATGTTGCCGGAAGTGGGTGGTTTGCTGCAATTTGCGCCACCGCTGAAAATGTCCGGATTCGATTTTGCAGTGAATGGCCCGGCACCAAAAGTCGGCGCTGACGGGACGGCAATATTGCGTGAGGCGGGCTATACAGAAGATGAAATCGGGCGGTTGCAGAAACAAGGCGTGATATAAGGCGCGGGTGAACATCGCCCTCGCCCTGCTGCCCGATTTTGCCCTGATCCTTCTGGGCTATGCCCTGCGGCGCTGGATGGTGGTGCTGGGCGATCACTTCTGGACGGGGCTGGAAAAGCTCATCTACTTCGTGCTGTTTCCGGCGCTGCTGTTCAACGCCATTACCAGGACGCCGCTCTCCTTTGAGGCTGTACCCCTGATCGGTGTCGGCATGGTAGCGATGCTGGGCGCGATGCTGCTGGCCCTGCTGGCGCGCCCGCTATTTCCGCTGACCCCAATTTCCTTCGCCTCGCAGTTTCAGTGCGCCTTTCGTTTCAATTCCTACATTGGCTTCGCGATCGCCGCCAAGCTGTACGGTGCGGCGGGCCTGGCGGCGATGGGTCTCCTCGCGGGCGGCATGGTGCCGCTTGCTAACTTGGCCGCAGTTTGGATGCTGGCGCGTCACGGCGAAACTTCGGTGTGGCGCGAGCTGGCGAAGAATCCTTTGTTTCTGGCTACGGTGGCTGCGCTGGCGTGGAATCTTGCGGGTTTGAGCCTGCCTGTGCCAGCGGGCCAATTTCTTGGCCGCCTGGGTGAGGCGGCGATTGCACTCGGCCTTCTGGCGGTGGGTGCAGCGCTGAAGCTGCGTGGCTCGCTGGGCGAATCGGGACGCGGCGCAGCAGCCTATTTTTTGGCGGTCAAGCTACTGGCGAAGCCGACCATTGCGCTGGTAGCGGCCCGCTTCATCGGGCTCACCGGCATCCATTTCGACGTGGTTCTTGCCTTTGCGGCGTTGCCGACAGCCTCTTCGGCCTTCATCCTGGCCCAGCGTATGGGCGGCGATGGCCAGCGGGTGGCCTGGCTGATTTCAGCCAGCACCCTGCTGGGCATGGTGACGCTACCGCTTTGGCTCGCCCTGCTGACCTGATGGTGCGCTGTCGGCCGGCGTCGCCGGAGTGGCTTCAGAAGTCGGCGCTGGCGGGACGGCACCACCCATCATGTTCCAGGGCATCTGCCAGGCGGCAGGATTGAGGAAAGGATTGGTGGGGGTGCTACCTTCGCCACTTTGCGATTGGGCAGCCTGACTCATCTGCTGCAAGGCGGCCAGCGTGGTGCGCTGCATTTCGAAACCCTGGATGGTCATCTGCAACATGCTCAGATTCGACTTGAGCCAGCCTTCGACTGCCTTGAGATCGGCGATGCGCTTGCCCAGTTCGTCGGTATCGAGCGTCGGTGTCACCATGCCGGGCAGCGAAAAGCCCATGTTGCCCCACATGCTCTTGAGGAATTCCATCGGGTCGGTTTGTGATTGATTTGTCATGATGGCCTCGACATAGATATGGATAAGCGCATATGATAACCGCACTTGATAAAGGGGATGACAAATGCGCGTTCTGGTGATCGAAGACCATGCTCTGGTGCGTGAAGGGTTGATGCTGGCATTGAAAGGGCTGGAAGAGGGCGCAGCAGACACTGAAATTCTCGGTGCGCAGGATGTCGATGCGGCGGTTCAACTGCTGGCGACAAACAGTGCATTCGACCTGATACTCCTTGACCTGATGCTCCCCGGCACCGGCGGGCAGGCTTTCCTCGGGGTTCTCCGCAAGCTCCATCCGCGCATACCGGTGGTTATCCTGTCAGCGCTGGACGATAGCGATACTGTGATGAAGCTAATTCGCCAGGGGGCTGCGGGCTTTGTTTCCAAAGCCTCCCCGACCCCGACCCTGTTGGGCGCCTTGCGTGAGGTTCTGGCCGGCGAAGTCTGGTTGCCGCCTGAATACCGTGAATTGACTAGCAAGCAGTGCCGTGCCAAAACCGTGGCTGAGCGTTACGATCTGACCAAGAGTCAGGCGCGCGTGCTCGAACTGCTCGCCGAGGGCAAGAGCAATCGTGAAATTTCTGCTCTGCTGGCTGTCACCGAAGGCACGGTGAAGATCCACGTCTCGGCGATCTTGAAGGCCCTGAATGTGAGCAATCGCTCACAGGCTTTGCTGCTGGCAAAGGGTAAAAAGCAAAGGCAAAAGTAAGCGATCAGGCGGCGACTGCAAGGGCTTGCCCTTGCTGCATCGCTCTGCCGTGCGAAATCAATTCGGGTACCTGGGTCGGGCGCTTGACGAGTCCCGGCAGGGGTGCGCTGCCTTCCAGTGGCAATTGCAGCAGGTCGACGACCTGGTGTGCCACGGCGCGGCAAGCATTGGCGAGCGGCGTCGGCAGGTTGTCCTGTAACGTTTTCTGTAAAAGAACCTTGCTGGCAGAGAGGCTGAAGACGGGGTCGAGAATACGATCGCGGTATGGGCCGAGCAACTCCGCCACGGTTTTCTCGGCCGCCTCGCGCTGCCATGCGTTGGTTGGCCATTGTGTCGGGATGGCATAAGCGCGCGGGAACATTTCAAGGTCGCGCATGACGGTGCGAATGTCCTCATGCGAGTCACGGAAGGGCAGCAAGACCAGGTCCGCAACCCCATATAGACGTTTGTCCATTTCGGTGCGGTTGCCGCCACCGTCGATCACGCCCAGCCAGGCCTTGAGCCCGCGAACTTTATCCACCACTTTGGAGAGGGCTTCGCGTGAGCGCGCGTCGGCGATCAGGTAGCGCCGGTCGGTTGGGTCGAGCGGTTCGCGGTGGGTATCCGTCAATACGCACACCGAGCGCTGCCCGAGCAGGCCCATGCCCTGACACAGCATGTGCGACAGGGTGGTCTTGCCCGTGCCGCCTTTGTTGCCGATTACACAAATGATGTCCGCCATTTTGCCTCCTGCACACATTCAGACTGTGCGCGTCTAGGGCAGGATTATTCTTGATCGGAGGCCTGGGGGATGATTGGAAATGCAGCGGAATCGCCGCCTTTATCAGTTTGGCAGGATGGCCGGTAGAGATAAAGGCGGGTTGCGCGGCGGTCGCCAACTGCGACGCTGGCCGCCGGCAAGACGTCCGGCACGGCAAAGCTGTTGCTCACCAGTAGCGCACCGGTCCCCATCTCCGCGCAGGCTTTTTCCCATAATCGAGGCATAGGGGCGGGCGAAAGAAATGCATACACCAAATCATAGGGTTCCAGCGACTCGTGCCAAAAGTCGCCATGGCGCACGCTTGCGTTGTTTAGCCCCAGCATGCGCAGTCTCGCCACGAGCCAGGTGAGTGGTGCGTGTTCGATGCCGATGAAGTGGCAGTCCGGGCGGGCTAGCGCCAGTCGCCGTAGCAGGCCGCCGTCGCCGCAGCCGAGGTCAATGATCCTGCCAGGTACGGCAGGCAGAAGCTTCAGCAGGGCCCTTGCCGTGTAGCGATTGGTCAGGTAAAGGGGTACGCGGCTCTTGTCGGTGCGCCAAAACACTAGGAGTAGCAGCACAAAAGCCGCGAGAAACCAGATCGGCGGGATGTCGAGCGCCTGTACGATTACCGCCAAGGGCATGAAGCTGAGGTGAATTGGCAGCCACCAGCGGGGCGCGTGTCGCCGAAACGCGATCAGTGCGGCGATTCCCCCTTGCAGCATGGCCAACACAAGCGGAATCTGCCAGAGATTTATATGTGTCAGCCGCTCCATGGCGAATACAAGTAGCAACACTGCAGCCAAGCCGCCCAGTTGAGCAATCAGGGCGGCGCGTAGCGGGGCGCACTCGGGCGGCGAGGCAGACATGCGGCGTATTTTACGCCGGGATGAACTGACGATTGACAAGGCGAACCCACTTCATCCATAATACGTGGTTTCGCTGGAGGGGTTCCCGAGCGGTCAAAGGGATCAGACTGTAAATCTGACGGCTCAGCCTTCGAAGGTTCGAATCCTTCCCCCTCCACCAGCAATACGCAAGAGATCGGTTCTGTTACTGACGAGCCGTTGGTTTGGGTGTTTCGGATCGAGAGCGGGTGTAACTCAGTTGGTAGAGTTCTTGCCTTCCAAGCAAGATGTCACGAGTTCGAGTCTCGTCACCCGCTCCAAGTTACGCAGTATTTTTGGTGGCGATAGTAGTTGTAGTTGCGGATTGTGGTTGCAGTATCAGCGGTAATTTTAGAGCCCATGTAGCTCAGTGGCAGAGCACTCCCTTGGTAAGGGAGAGGTCGGCAGTTCAATCCTGCCCATGGGCACCATCATTATTTTCGGACCGGACTAGTTGGGGTAACCGATCATGGCAAAAGGCAAATTTGAGCGTACGAAGCCGCATGTGAATGTGGGGACGATTGGGCACGTGGATCATGGCAAGACGACATTGACGGCGGCGATCACGACGATCCTGGCGGCGAAATTTGGTGGCGAGGCGAAAGCCTAC
>CAJBAP010000348.1 GCA_903950295.1 uncultured Rhodocyclaceae bacterium | reverse complement strand
CGATTTCTTCCGCCTTTGCGCACCCTTGTCTTCCTGGACGAAAATGAACCAACCCAAGTCTGTCAGGCCGCGTGGCATCGGCAAGAAAATATCCCTCGTGTGTGCGGGTGGCAGCTTTACCTGTGCGTTTCTTGCTTTCGGTTTAGCCCTCTGGTCATGGCGAACCTACGGCACACATGTCTATACCGGCAGCCTGTTCGCCACCACCTTCTTCTTTTTCACTGCCGCTGTCGTCCTTTACGAGATGAGCCGACCGCAACCCGTGCTACCGCTGCCTGCCGTGCTTGATGAAGCTTGAATTCCGCCTGCGTGACTACTTGCACCAGTGGCGCGGCACTATCCGGAAATCTGGTTTTAGCCGGAGCGGCGCAATTACGCCTTGAAGCGCGAGACCGTAGAACGCAATTCGCTGGCGAGTGCGTCGAGTTCGTGGGCCGTCGTGTTGTTCGCTTCAGCCGCCTGCGTGTTGCGATCGGTCATCTGGGCAATTTCCTCGATACTGCGGGCCACCTGGCGGATCGCAGTGTCCTGCTCGCGCAGCGCCGAGGTGATCGCCAGCACGTTGCTGGCGACTTCCTTCGAGCCGGCATCAATGCGGGAAAGCGCCGATTCGGTTTCCCCGACGCGGCGTAGGCTGGCATCGGCCTGCTGGTTGGCTTCGCCCATTGCCCCGACGCTGCCGGCGACACCTTCCTGCATGGTACTGATCAGGCTGCCGATTTCGCCGGTGGCTTTGGCGGTACGTTCTGCCAGCTTGCGTACTTCGTCGGCAACTACCGCAAAGCCGCGGCCCTGTTCGCCGGCCCGTGCGGCCTCGATGGCGGCATTGAGGGCGAGCAGGTTGGTCTGCTCGGCGATTTCCTGGATTACCTGCACGATGCCGCCAATCTGCTCCGAAGATGCAGACAGTTCTGTGACGCGCTGGGACGACGAGCGAATCAGGCTGGCGATCTGTTTCATGTTGCTCACCGCATCGGCCATGACCTGCATCGCGGCGATTGTGTTGGCACGGGAAGTTTCAACGACGCGGGCGGCCTCGTTCGCGTTGGTGGTGGTTTCGCTGATGCTGACCGATGCCTCCTCGACCGTGGCGACGACCGCAGCCGCAGCGTCCGACTGGGCCATGGAACTCGTACGTACTTCCTGGCTAGATTCGGCCAGCGCATGAGCCGCCGTCGTCACGCGGTCGCTATAAACCTTCATGTCGCCGACGATCTGGCGAAAGGTGTGCATCAGTTGATTGAAGGCATGGCCCGCGCGCATTACTTCGGTCGGACCCGTTTCCGGTACGTCATGGGTGAAATCGCATTCGCGCACGGCGAATTCGGCAACATCAACCTCGGCATGCAGGGGTTTTGCGACACTGGCCGAGATCCACAGCGAAGCGAAAACGACCAGCACAACGGCCCCCAGTGACAGCAGGATGTAGCCATACAGGGCTCGCTGACTGGCCGCGACGATGCCATCCGTGGTCAGCGAGATGCCATGGATGACGACCTTTTCTGTCTCGTGCATGGCGTCGATCTTCTTCGTGATCTGGGCAAACCATCCGGTCGGATCGACCTCGAAGCCGCCGGTGACCGATTTTTCGATGAGGATGCCGCGCATGCGGGCAACCTCCTTGGCCGGTGCATCGTTGAGTGCCATCTGCAGCGACGCCAGTTCTGCCGCGCCTGCCGCGCTGCGGAAGATGTCGAGATAGGCTTCCTGGCGGTTGTGACGTTCGAAGATGGTGCGAAAACGCGCCGGTTCGATGGCGTTGGCGGCGAAGGCGGCGGTCGTCAGCGCGCGTTCCTGGCCGGCCTGCTCCTTTGCTCGTACCAGGGCGAGATAGGCCGTCACCTGTTGCACGACTACCGGGCTGCTGCTGAACTGCCCGCTGATGCCGATCACGTCGACCAGCGTGGCGATGGTGCCGGTATAGGCAGCCACCTCATCGGCGACGCTGATCTCGAACTTGTCGGCACGCGTCCGGACGCCTTTCAGGGCATCGAGCTTTTCCTGAGCCTTGGACAGAGCAGTGCCGAGTGCGGAAAGTTTGTCGGCGGCACTGGCTTCGCGGCCATATTCGGCCAGGCGTTCGTCGCTTTTCTGCCGGATGCCGGGCAACACGTCGGCGAACTTGGCGCCCTTCGATTGCAGGAAGCCGGCGGTCGAACCGCGCTCGATCTGCAGCATGTGGATCAACTCGCCCGAGGCGACGGCAAGCTTGAGCACCTCCTGAGTGAGCGTGGCGCCGCGATACTCTTCGTAGGCATTGCGGATCAGGTTTGTCGCGGTGATGGCTAGGGCCAGCAGTGGTACGACGATGAGCAGAAACAGGCGCTGGCGGATGCTGGTCGTTTTCATCGTCTTGTTCTCCGGATTGTCTCAAGCATGCCGGTACTCTGATGCAGGCCTGTGACAGGTTGTCGGGCGTTGGTACATGACTTGTGCTGGGTTATTTTGAAGCTGATTCAGTTGAGTGTCGTCAGCCGCTTCAGCATATCACCCCAGCCGTGACTGAGAATGACCAGCAGCGGCACGATGCCGATGAAGGCGTAAAGCACGTGCCGGAATTTTGCTCTGGCGGTGGTCATTTCCATGTAGTGGTCGACGACCATGCGACCCTTGAAGGCGATCAGACCGGCAACCATGCAGGTAAGCGGCCAGCCGGCGTGCCCGGTCTCGGCCAGCCATGCGCTCGTCAGTGTGAGCCCGACCAGCAGCAACCAGATCTTTTCGGCGTGTCCCATGCTCAACGCAAGACGTAGAAAAAAGGAAAGATCACCAACCAGATTACGTCGGTGGTGTGCCAGTAAACGGCGGCGGCTTCGAGACCGCCGTAGTCATCCGAGGAGTACATCCCCAGACGGGTTCGCACCGCTACCCACAGTAGTCCGAGCAGGCCCCAGCTGACGTGCACCAGATGGTTGAGCGTCAGGTAGTAGTAGGTGGTGTAGAAGATGCCGGCTTCGCCATCGATGCCGTGGGCGACGTTCCAGCGGATCTCGAAATACTTGACGATGGGATAGCCGCAGCCGAGCGCGATGGCGAGCAGGGTCCAGCGCAGGCTGACACCCCGCTGGTCAAGCCGCATCGCCGCAATCGACTTCACCATGCTGTAGCCGCTGGTGAGCAACAGCAAGGTTATGGTGACGCCGGCCGTCGTCACCAGCTTGTCCGGGCCGGTGCGGAAGGCTTCGTGATGATGTGCCTTGGCGATGAAATAGACACTGAACAGAAGCAGGAATTCGACCAGCACGCAAAAGATGCCAACCCAGATACCGGGATTGCCGGGAATGCGACCTGCAAAAAAAGTCGGTGCTGGCGGGACGGCGAATTCAGTCAATGCAGGCGACCGCAGCAGATTCGAACATCAGCAGTGCGGCCGGTGCTTTGACATCCGGTAGCTGGATGGCACGCATGGATGCTTCCATCCAGCGCACGCCGCCCGTTGGCGGAATGATGCCGATGCGGGAACGCAGCACATTCGAGCCGGCTTGACCCGACAGGATGCGCGGCAGGGGATGCTCGGCCGCAGTCATGGCATTGCCGTCGGTATCGATCCAGCGCAGGTTGAGGCTGTTGATCCGGGTGCCTTCCGGCAGCTCCCTGGTG
>CAJBAP010000347.1 GCA_903950295.1 uncultured Rhodocyclaceae bacterium | reverse complement strand
GTTTCCAATTGCAGATGCACAAAGTTTTGTGGGGACAAGCGCGTGGCCGCTAACCCTAAGTCTGCTGTCGTTCTTCTCTCGGGCGGACTCGACTCCGCAACCTGCCTGGCCATCGCGCAGAGTGAAGGTTTCACCTGCCACTGTCTTTCGGTCGACTACGGTCAGCGCCATGCCGCCGAACTCGTTGCGGCCGCCCGGGTTGCCGCCGCACTGGGCGCACAAGAGCATCGCGTCGTGCATCTCGATATCGGCCAGTTTGGCGGTTCGGCACTGACCGACCCGGCCATCGCCGTGCCGACCAGCGGCCTCGCGCCGGGCATACCGGTGACCTACGTTCCCGCCCGCAACACCATCATGCTGGCGCTGGCGCTGGGCTGGGCAGAAATCCTGGGCGCCCGGAATATTTTTGTTGGCGTGAATGCCGTCGATTACTCCGGCTATCCCGATTGCCGGCCGGACTTCATCCGCGCATTCGAACGGATGGCGAATCTCGCCACCAAGGCGAGCGACGAAGGTCATCTGCTGACCCTACATGCGCCACTAATCGAACTCTCCAAGGCCGCCATCATCCATCGTGGCACGGCACTGGGCGTCGATTATGGACTCACGGTGTCGTGTTACCAGGCCGATGACGCAGGCCACGGCTGCGGCCTATGCGACGCCTGTCGTCTACGTCGCGATGGCTTCAGCACAGCCGGTGTGCTTGATCCAACGCAGTATCAGTCATCTCTTATATAGAGCGATATTATTTTTTGAACGATGCTTTGAATTAAACTGCGGCCGCCTTTCGCGGAGAATGGCCGGTTTGCAAAATAAAAGTTTCGGGGGAATCGCGACATGCCAGAAGAGTTACAGGTAATCGCCAAGAGTGTCGTCTGGTGGGGCTTCGGTCTCGGCCTGATCTTTGGCTTCTTCGCCAACAAGACCAATTTCTGCACCATGGGTGCCGTATCAGACGTCGTCAACATGGGCGATTGGGGGCGCATGCGCGCCTGGTTGCTGACCATCGCCATCGCCATGATCGGCACCAACTACCTGGCCTATTCCGGCACGATCAACCTCGCCAACACCATCTATACCAGCCAGAACCTGCCGTGGCTCGCCCACATCGTCGGTGGCCTGATCTTCGGCATCGGCATGACGCTTGCCTCGGGCTGTGGCAACAAGACACTGGTCCGCGTCGGTGGCGGCAACCTGAAAGCCGTGGTGGTCTTCATCTACATGGCTTACGCCGCGAACGTAACGCTGCGCGGCATCCTGGCTGTGCCGCGTACCGAGTGGCTGTCCACCCCTGCCTTCACACTCCGTCTGCCGACGGAGCAGACCCTGCCGCACCTGCTGCACCAGAGCCTCGGCATGGACATTGCCATGGCTGAGTTGTCGTTCGCGCTGGTCATCGGCGGCCTGCTGATGGCTTTCGTCTTCTTCAGCAAGTCGTTCTGGGAAAACAAGGAAAACCTGATCGCCGGCATCGTGCTGGGTGGCGTAGTGGTTGCAGGCTGGTATGTAACTGGCAAGCTCGGCTGGATGGAAAACCCCGAAACGCTGACCGAGATGGCCATCGGCACCAACTCCAAACTGGCCGAGTCGATGTCTTTCATTGCACCCGCCGGTTACACGCTGGAACTCTGGTCACTCTGGACTGACAAGACCACGGTCGTCACCTGGGGCATCGCCACCGTCTTCGGTGTCGGCATCGGCTCCTTCCTGTATGCGATTGCCACCAAGGCCTTCCGCTGGGAGCACTTCGTTTCGGCGCAGGACATGTTCCGCCACATCATCGGTGGCATCCTGATGGGTTTCGGTGGCGTCACCGCCATGGGCTGTACCGTCGGTCAGGGCATCACCGGGTTTTCGACCCTGTCGGTCGGCGCCATCATCACCTTCTTCTCCATCATTATCGGCTCCGCCGCGATGATGAAATACGAATACTGGAAGATGATGCGCGAAGCATAGTAAATACAACAAACAGTGCCGGCAACGTACCGGTGCCAGAGCAGTAATTTGGGAGGGGATGGTCGCCGCAATGCCGTATTGTCAGCGCCGACTTTTGTACCTCCAGATCAGGTTTTCTAAAATTCTTTCGATTCGACCTTTGGAGGTAACAAATGCAATTCCGTAAATCCCTGATGACCGCCGCTGTTGCCATGATGTTGCAAGCTCCCGTTTCCGGCATGGCTGCCGATGCCATGTCCATGCCCGCCATGGGCGACTGGAGCAAGGGCATGGGCGACTGGATGACCACCATGACCAACCCGCAGATGATGAATTCGATGATGGGCATGATGGACCCGAAAGTCATGGGCCCGTGGATGACCGCCATGACCGATCCGAAAATGATGCAAGCCATGATGGGCATGATGGATCCGAAGATCATGAACGTCTGGATCAGCAGCATGACCGATCCCAAGTTGATGAACAGCATGATGGCCATGGCCGACCCGAAGCTCATGACGGTGTGGATGAGCACCATGACCGATCCGAAGTTCATGAACTCGATGATCGCCATGGGTGATCCGAAGATGTGGACGCCCATGATTACCGCCATGACCGACCCGAAGATGATGACCAGCATGATGGCCGTGGTCGATCCCAAGGTCTGGATGCCCTTCGTCAATAGCATGACCGATCCGAAGTTCATGAACAGCATGATGGCGATGGTCGAACCGAAGGTGTGGATGCCCTTCGTTACCATGATGACCGATCCGAAGATGATGAACAGCATGACGGCCATGATGGATCCGAAGGTAATGGGTCCCTGGATGAATGCCATGACCGATCCGAAGATGATGAACAGCATGATGGCCATGATGGATCCCAAGGTGATGACCCCCTGGATGAACGCCATGCTGGATCCGAAGATGATGGATTCCATGATGAAGATGATGGATCCCGCCATCATGATGCCGTTCATGACCGCCATGACTGATCCGAAGATGATGAACGCCATGATGGGCATGATGGATCCGAAGATGTGGACGCCGTTCATGGTGGCCATGACCGATCCGAAGCTGATGAACAGCATGATGCAGATGGCGTCGCCGGAAATGATGAATCAGTGGATGGGCATGATGACCAATCCGCAGATGATGGACGCCATGATGAAGATGATGAACCCGGCGCTCATGGTGCAGATGATGAACGCCATGTCGGTCGCCATGACCGCGATGCCGAAAATGGCCAACGACATGAACAAGTCGATGGCCGGCACGGCCAAGACCACCACCAAGGCGGCCACCAAGGCCGCCAAGTCGGGTGCCAAGGCGGGTGCCGACGCGGCAGCCAAGACCGCCGACGCCGTCAAGAAGTAAGCCGGCGCCTCTTGACCGGGGCGGACAAGGAGAGGGTGGCAACTGCCATCCTCTCCCGCATCACCTTTTTGGAGGACGGTTCCCATGCGGAACATCGTTAATACATTCGCCACCGCCTTGCTGTGCGCAGGCCTGGCAACGCAGTTTGCTCAAGCCGCAGACGAAGGCATCAAGCGCGACAACAAGCCCAGCCAGTTGCCGGCGCAGAATCTGCAGGGCAACCCCCTGCCCTTCAACATCCAGATGCCGCCGACCCGGCCGAAGGAAAATGTGCCGCCGAATACGGTACGTGAATCGATTAGCCCCGAAGCGCGCGCCAACTTCGTCTCCACCCTGATGTCGATCAACCCGTTCTCGATGCAGGAAATGATCGCCATGATGGCCGTCAAATATCCGGCCAAGGATGGCTTGACCTACGACGAAGTCGTCACCGCCATGAAGACCAAGGCGAACGAATTGAACTTCAAGTTCGTCGGCCACAACCCGCTGTGGAAGGATATCGTCGCCATCACCGGCAACCCCGACACCCCCCGCGTCGAGTTCTTCACTTTCTGCGATGCGCTCGTGGCACGCGAGATTCTCGACCTCAGCATCGAGTTCGCCATCTTCCTGCCCTGCCGCGTCGCGGTACTCGAAGACGCGAACAAGAAGATCTGGCTAATGACTTTGGATTGGGACGTGCGCTGGCTCGACGCCAGCAAAAACCCGAACCAGATGTCGGCCAGCCTGCGCGAAAAATCCATCATGGTGCGCGAAGCCATCGACAAGATCATGCGCGCCGGCGCCAACGGAGATTTCTGAGCACTGCGCCTCCGAAGCCCCGAGCAGCGGGCTTCTCGATGTTTGACACTGCTCGGGACTCTCAATATAATCCGCGCCTCTCTACGGGTGGTTAGCTCAGTTGGTAGAGCAGTTGGCTTTTAACCAATTGGTCACAGGTTCAAATCCTGTACCACCCACCAACACCCAAAAAGCCCGCCCTTACCCGGCGGGCTTTTTATTTGCCGTGCCCGGCTGTGCTATCTTCGCCGCATGGACGCTTGCGAACTATGCGACTCTCCTGGCGGCGAAATCCTCTGGCAGGAGGATCGGTGTCGCGTTATCCGCATCGGTGGTAACGAAGCTGCGGCTTTCCCCGGTTTCTGCCGCATCGTGTGGAACGCCCATGTACGGGAGATGTCCGATCTTGCCGCAGACGAACGCCGCCATCTACTCGACGTCGTTGCCGCTACCGAAACCGCCGTGCGCAAACTGATGCGCCCGGACAAGATCAATCTTGCCAGCCTCGGTAACGTCGTGCCGCATCTGCATTGGCATGTCATTCCGCGATGGGCCGATGACAGTCACTTTCCCGCACCGATCTGGGCACCGCCCGCGCGCCCGGTACCCGCGCGCGCGCAACCCGCCACCGCAGCCCTGATTGCCGCACTTGTCGCAGAACTGGAAGCCCGCCCATGAAGCTAGAACTCCCGCCTACCGGTACCGAGCAACCCCCGCTGTTTGTCGACATCGAGCAGTGCCGTGCCTGGCAGCAGGCACTACCTCTATCGAACCCCATCCAGGCACAGGCACAACTCCTGCGCCAGCTGCACTTGCTCAACCGCTTCACGCTTGCGGGTGACGCGCGACTGGCGATACTGGAAGTGCTGCGCGAGTCGATCCATTTCGTGCAAGCCGAGAGCGCCAAAAAGTTTTCCGGCAAACCACTGCCGCTCGCCCCGCCGGAGCAAGCGGCAATCGACACCGCGCACAGCTTGTGGCAAGCCCTCGCCACCGGTTATCTGCGCTGTCTGGAAACCTGCCTGGCCGGTGCAGACCAGCTCAAACCGCAAGCCGCCACTATCTGTCAGCGCGGGTTGGCGGTATTGTCTGACGACCATGCCGACCTGTTGCGTGCCGGTAACCAGCCCGAAGACACGCACTGGCAGCAGGCCCACACCTTTTATGCCAGCGCCGAGCAACTCGCCGCCACACTGGCGCCGGCCGAGGATGGCCTGCGCACCAGCCAGCCAATGACCCCTGCGGCAGCTTATGCCGAGCTGATGCTCCTGCAGGCCGCGAACCTCCATGAATTGACCCCGCGCCAGCAAAACTGGGTCGTGCGCTGGGCGCGCCGCTGGGCCGGCAAGGTGAGCATCTTTGCAGCACCGCCGCCAGAATCGCCCGCCTTGCCGCTCTGCGTCGACCTGGAAAGCCGCGCACCCGCAGGTTTCAAGCGTCTGTCCGGCACGGGTGTGCGTTGGCTCGACACCACCGAGTTGCGCAAAAGCCTGAAAAAACGGCTGACCCTGCTGGCCAAGGGCGAACCTGAGGACACGCCCGCCAAGCTCGGTCTGGGCGAAGACTGCATGCAACCAGTCTGCGGCGAGGTGCTGCGGCGCGTCTATCCGCGCTGGGTCAAGGGCGGCGTCCTGCGCCGGGTCGAACGTCACCCGATGAGCGGTGCCAGCCGTTTTGTCGCCGGTGTCGATGCCATCCACTACTATCTGTCCGGCCACCAGGCCTTCAAACCACCGGGCAGTACCAGCAGCGAAGATATGCGCCGCCAGCGTGAAGAACTGGCGACCTTCGGACGCGTCGCTGCCCGTTTCGAAGAGGAGTACAGCCGCAACCATGGTTACCAGTTGGAAAACTGGGAAGTTATCGAGGACTGGGGCATGCTTGACCAGTCGAATGGCGGTTTGCGCCTGGTACGCCCCCTGAAACAGAACGGCGGACGCCTTGGCATCGGCCAGTTGGTCGCCGTGCAACCCCCCGGCACCAGTGGTCTCCTGCTCGGCGTGGTGCGCTGGGCGCAGGTAAGCGGCGACAACCTGGCCGCCGGCATTCAGCTCTTCCCGGGGAAATCGCTCCCGGTGGCGATGCGTGGCACCGGCGTCATGGCGACACGTGATCAATACCGGCCGGGCTTCCTGCTGCCACCGCTCGCCGCACTCGATCTGCCTCCCAGCGCCATTCTGCCGCCCGGCAGCTTCAAACCGAACCGCATCATGGAAGCCTGGACGGCCAAGGGTAGCTATCGGATCAAGCTCAAGGACATGCTCGACCGTGGCGCCGACTTCGAGCGGGTCACCTGCGAAGAAATGCCACCACAATAAAAGTCGGCACTAGCGGGACGGCATCAGGATGGGGGGATTACCGTCCGAGCAGGGCGACGAACTCTTCCGCCGGCACGGGACGGCTGTATAAATAGCCCTGTGCCAGTTCGCAGGCGCGTGTTTTGAGCAACTCCGCCTGCTCTGCGGTTTCGACGCCCTCGGCTACCACCGACAATCCCAGGCTATGCGCCATGGCGAGGATGGCTTCGACCAGCGCGCGATCGGCCGAATCGGTCGCCATGTCGCGCACAAAACTCTTGTCGATCTTGACATGGTGTACGGGGAAGCGTTTGAGATAAGCCAGCGAAGAGTAGCCGGTGCCAAAATCGTCGATGGCCAGTTGCAATCCGGTATTGGCCACCGCGAGGAACCATTCCTGAATCGACGGCGAGTCGGCCAGGAGCACGCCTTCAGTAATCTCCAGCACAATCTGGCGCGGCGACAAATCATGCCGGGCCAACAGGGTCAGCATGTGCGCCACCGAAAGTGCGTCGGGCAACTGGCGCACCGAGACGTTGATGGCCAGCGTGAGTTTATGGCCGGCGGCCTGCCAGGCAGCAAGCTGACGGCAGCCTTCAGCAAACACCCACGCACCAATGTCACGAATCAGACCGGTTTCCTCAGCCAGGGGAACAAAGCGGTCGGGGCCGATCGAGACACCCCGGGGATGCCGCCAGCGCAGCAGTGCTTCAGCACCGATGATGCGGCCACTGGCAAGATCGACTACCGGTTGGTAATACAGCATGAACTCGCTCCGCGTCAGCGCACCGCGCAGGTCAGCTTCGAGCATGCGGCGTTCGACCGCCGCAGTGGTCAGGGCCAGTTCAAAGAACTGCGCGTTGTTGCGGCCGGCGGCCTTGGCACGGTACATCGCCAAGTCGGCATTGCGAAACAGGGTTTCGATGTCGGAGCCATCATCGGGGAAAATCGTGATGCCGATCGAGGCACCGATGTGGATTTCGTGGTCGTCGAGCGTGAAGGGTGCAATCATCTGCGCGATGATCTTGTCGGCCACGACACTGGCTGCAGCCGTGTCGTCGACATCGGAGAGCAGCACAACAAACTCGTCGCCACCCTGGCGGGCAATAGTATCGGTTTCGCGCACACACAACCGCATGCGCTCGGCAACCGCCTGCAGCAGACGATCGCCGGTCGCATGGCCAAGGGTGTCGTTGACCTGCTTGAAGAAATCGAGGTCGACAAACATCACTGCCACGCGCGTGCTCTCCCGCCGCGCCTGCTTCAGCGCCTGGCCGAGACGCTCGGTGAGCAGGTTGCGGTTGGGCAGGCCAGTCAGGGCATCGTAGTTGGCACGATAGGTAATTTCGGCTTCGCTGCGCTTGCGCTGGGTGATGTCGATCGACAGCGAGACGAACTCGACCGGTTGGCCGGCATCGTCCCTGACCACTGAAGCAACCTGCCACACCGGAAAAATTTCACCGTTCTTGCGGCGGTTCCACACTTCGCCTTCCCAGCGACCGCTCGCCAGCAGGGTGTTCCACATCTCCTCGTAAAACAATTTGTCATGTCGTCCCGAGTTGAGGATGTGCGGGGTTTGCCCGATCGCCTCAGTCGCCGTGTAGCCACAAATGCTGCTGAAGGCCGGGTTCACGCGCTTGATGACACCTTGGGCGTCAGTGATCATGATCGCCTCGGTGGTCGCGTCGAATACCGTGGCCGCCTCACGAATCCTGCGCTCGGCCTCGACCCGCTCGGTGATGTCGTGGATGATCGAATAGAG
>CAJBAP010000346.1 GCA_903950295.1 uncultured Rhodocyclaceae bacterium | reverse complement strand
GTTTGGCCTGCTCGATGACCCAGCAAAACACGCGGTGATCGAAATCATCGCCACCCAGCGCCGAATCGCCGCCGGTGGACAGCACCTGGAACACTCCTTTCGACAGCTTCAGGATCGAGATGTCGAAGGTGCCGCCGCCCAAGTCGTAAACCGCGTAGATACCCTCGGCGGCATTATCGAGACCGTAGGCAATTGCCGCCGCCGTGGGTTCGTTCAGCAGACGCAATACCGACAAACCGGCGAGGCGCGCGGCATCCTTGGTGGCCTGGCGCTGGGCATCGTCGAAGTAGGCCGGAACGGTAATGACCGCGCCGGTGAGTGGGCCGCCCAACGAGGCTTCAGCGCGCTCGCGCAAGGTTCTGAGAATATCCGCCGATACCTCGACCGGACTCTTCACACCCTGCGCCGTTTTCAGCTTGATCATGCCCTCGGCTTCGATGAAGTCATAGGGCATCGACTCGATGTGGGCGATATCCTTGTGGCCACGTCCCATGAATCGCTTCACGGAAACGATGGTGTTCTTTGGGTCGGCCGAATGATGCGACTGGGCACTGAAGCCGACCTCAACCGGTCCAGTAGCGCCATAGCGCACCACGGAAGGCAGCAAGGGCCGTCCCAACTCATCGTTGAGGACGACTGACATGCCGCTCTTGACGGTGGCGACCAGCGAGTTGGTAGTGCCCAGATCGATACCGACTGCCAAGCGATGTTCGTGCGGCGCAGCGGATTCTCCGGGTTCGGAAAGTTGGAGTAGTGCCATTCTTGCTCAGTTCTTTCTTATTATTCCCTGACGGAACTCGGTGTGAAGCTCAGCCCTCGACCAAGGCCAACGCGTCATCGACTTCCTGTAACAGTTTTTCCTGGAACATCAGTTGCCTGACCAGTTCCCCGGCACGCTCAAGGACATTCGCATCGAGTGCCTGCTGCAGCAATCCATACTCCGCACGCACCTCTTTTTTCAGGCGACGGTGCAAGTCGTCGAGCATTGCGGCATCGCCGGCGTCTTTCGCATCGGCCACGGCCTCGCGCAACTCCATTTGTGCCAGCAAAAACTCGGCGGGCATGGCGGTATTGGTCTCCAGTCGTACATCATGGCCGGCTAGGTGCAGCAGGTAACGCGCTCGCTGCAACGGATCTTTCAGCGTCTGATAGGCCTCATTCACATGCGTTGACCACTGCATCGCCAGGCGTTTTTCGCTGCCGGCCAGATGTGCGTGCTTGTCCGGATGAACCTTGGACTGGATGTCACGATAGAGCAACTCCAGTTGATCGGCATCCAGACCTTGCTGGCGCGGCAAGCCGAACAGGGTGAAGAAATCCTGTCTGAGTGTTTCTAGGTCAAAGCTGGTCATCAGACGTGGAAGCTCTCGCCGCAGCCGCACTGATCCTTGACGTTCGGGTTGTTGAACTTGAAGCCTTCGTTCAAACCCTCGCGGGTGTAGTCCAGTTCGGTGCCTTCCAGGTAGGGCAGGCTTTTCGGATCGATCAACACCTTCAGACCGTGACTGTCGAAAACGATGTCATCGGGCTCAGCACTGTCGG
>CAJBAP010000345.1 GCA_903950295.1 uncultured Rhodocyclaceae bacterium | reverse complement strand
TGGTGGCCATGCCATCCGTCACCTTGGCGTTCTCGGTGTTCTGGTTGATCGAGGCAGTCATCTCTTCGATGCTGGCGGTGGTTTCTTCAACCGAGGCGGCTTGCTCACTGGAGGATTGCGACAGGCTCTGCGCGGTCTCCGAAACCTGGCCGGCGGCATTGTTGAGCGCATCGGAGGCCACATTCACCTCGCTGATGATCTGCGTCAGCTTGCCCACCATGGTTTCCATCGCGGCCATCAACTGCCCCGTCTCGTCCTTCGAGTCAGACTTGATCTTGATCGTCAGGTTGCCTTCAGAGAGTTCGTTCGCCGCCACCGCCGCTTCTGAAATCGGACGGGTGATACTGATGGTGATCCAGAAACCGAAGGCGATGGCGATGAGGATCGCGCCGATCGACAGGCCCAATATCAGGGACTGTGTTGCATTGGCGAGCTCATCGGCCTCCTGGCCGGTCGTGTCCATCAACTTGGACTGAAATTCGATCAGTTCGTTAATGGATGCGATGTAGTCGCCCTGGGACTTGCGCAGCTTGGTGAGCATCAGATCGATGGCCTCGTCGCGCTTGCCGGATTTCTGCAATTCGATGAACTTCTCCTGATCGGCCACGTAGGTCTTCCGTGCCTCGACCAGTTTGCCCAGTATCTTTTTGCCCGCCTCACTGAGGACAGTTTTTTCGAGCTTCTCGAGGTTTGCATTGATTTCCTTGCGGGCAGTTTCGACGCGGGCCAGTTCGCGTTGCCCTTCCTCGGGAGTCTTGACGAGAACCGAGTTGCGCAGTGAGCGTGCGACCACGTTGATCTGATCGACGATATTGTTCGCCCATACCGTTTTCGGGAACTTGTCGTTGATCATGTTCTCGATTTCGGTATTGAGCAGGCCGACGCGCAGGTAGGCCATTGCCGAAACGATGACGAGCAGCAGCACCATCAGGCCGAAGCCGATGCCGAGACGGACGCCAATTTTGAGGTTCTTGAACATGGAGTGCTCCTTTGTCAGGCAGAAATTGCAGGTACAACAAATTCAATCAAAAAAGTCGGCGCTGGCGGGACGGCGGGGGTCATGCAGCCATCTCCAGTGCGGTGTAAAAAATCTGACCAACCCGGGTGATGTGCTCGCGCAGGTCGGGGTTGGTGATGTTGTCGAACTGAACGAGGTCGATTTCCCACGGCAGCAGCAGATCGTCGAGTTCCCAGGCAATGCTGCCCAGTTCGCTGAAGTCGACCGGGCCGGTGAGCGCCAGGTCGATATCCGAACCGTTCTTGTAATTTCCTTTGGCGCGCGAGCCGAACAGGATGGCCTGACTGACGCTCGGATGAGATGCAAGTACGCCGCAGATAGCCGAAGCGGCCTGAACGGAGAGGCCACCGAGGGCAGAGCGGTCAATTGGCATCGATGTGCTCCTGCAGACGGACGACAGACTGACAAAAAAGCTCGAAGTAAATATCGATGATCCGTTTCTCGACTTCCAGCGCGACCGCCTCCTGGTAGGTATGCGTGCTCAGATTACGGCTTTCGATCATCTTCATCCAGCTTTCGCCATCCTCGACAAGGCCGGTCTTGAAAGCGTAGCGCGTGGCATCGCGTGAGCCCAAGAGCCCGGTTTCCCCTTGATATTCGGCTATGTCCTTGAACGTATTCCAGGCGAGCTCATGGGTGAACTCAAAGGCCTGGATCAGGCCTTGCCGCTCAAGATCGGTAAGCGGCCGCTGGCGGTGCAGTTCCACCGCCTCCGTCAGCCGTGCCAGCGCCTTGCGGAAGTTCGCAAAACGTTGCTGCCAGCGGATGTCGGTGGGCTGTGGCATTTCAATGGGCTTCGAGTGCGGCGGTGGCGTGGGCGCCGATCGGATGCCGGCGTTCTTCGGTCTGGCTGGCGAGGTGCGTGAGGGCTTGGACATCCAGGATCAGGGCAACTTCGCCGCTGCCGAGGATGGTGGAGCCGCCGATGCCGCGCAGATGCTTGAACAGGCTGCCGAGTGGCTTGATGACGGTCTGGAACTCGCCGAGCAACTGGTCGACAACGATGCCGGCCTTGTGGCCGCCGGCCGAAATGACGACGACGTTCTCACGTACCGGCGGGTCGCCTTCGACATCGAAGAATTCGCGCAGGCGGATGAAAGGTAGCACCTCGCCGCGCAGATTGAGCATGTGGCCGCGCGTGGCATCGTCACGCAGTTCGAGGCATTCGACCACGCTGTCGAGCGGGATGACGTAGGAGAAGGCGCCGACCGAGGTGAGGAAGCCGTCGATGATGGCGAGGGTGAGCGGCAAACGAATGACGAAGCGCGAACCGACGCCGACTTCGGTCTTGACATCGACCTGGCCACGCAGCGCCTGGATATTGCGGCGGACGACGTCCATGCCGACGCCGCGGCCGGACAGGTTGCTGACTTTCTCCATGGTGGAGAAGCCGGCTTCGAAGATGAGGTTGACGATCTCTTGCTCTGACAAGGTTTGGCCGGGCTGGATGATGCCTTTTTCGATGGCCTTGGCCTGGATCTTGTCGGCTTTCAGGCCGCCACCGTCATCCACCACCTCGATGACAATGCTGCCCGAGTCGTGGAAGGCGTTGAGTTCGACCCGGCCCTTGACCGGTTTGCCGTTGGCGGCACGCACTTCGGCCGGCTCGATGCCGTGGTCGAGGGCGTTACGGACCAGGTGCATGAGCGGATCGCCGATCTTTTCGACAACGGATTTGTCGAGCTCGGTTTCGGCACCGGTGATGATGAGGTCGATGTCTTTGCCCAACTCACGCGAGGTGTCGCGCACCACGCGGTTGAAGCGGTTGAAGGTTTCACCGATTTGCACCATGCGCAGTTGCAGGGCTGAGTCGCGGATGTTTTCGACCAGGCGCGAGAGTACCGAGGTGGCCTCGACCAGTGTGCCCTGGCCGCTTTTTTGTGCCAGCAGGTTGGCGCTGGCACCGGCGATGACGAGTTCGCCGACCAGATCGATGAGCTGATCAAGCTTGTCGGCCTGCACGCGGATGAGGCGGGCGTCGGCGGTTTTCTTTTCGGAAACCTGTTTTTGCTTGGCGGCAGCGGCCTCGACAATCTCGGGCTGCACCATCTTCTTGTCGATGAGGATGTCGCCGAGTTGAGGGGTGGGCTGCTCGGTGGCCTCGGCAATCTTGGCGGCGGCCTTCTGGCGACGCAGCCCTTGATCGAGTTCTTCTTGCGTCAGCGCGCCGGACTTGACGAGAATTTCACCCAGCCGCATGTTCTCTTCGGGCAGGCGCTCGATCAGGCCGAGATAATCATCCATCTTGCTGTTGGGCGGCAGGATGTAGAGATCGCACTCATCGCGGCAGAAGGAGAAGACGTTTTCGATCTGTTCCTTGGTGGCGTGCGAGCGCAGGGTGATCTCGAAGCCGAGGTAGCAGCATTCGGGATCCATGTCATCGCTACTCGGCATGGCGTCGTAGAGCGTGGCCAGATGCGCGATTTCGCCGAGATTGAGCAGGTAACGGAGGAAAGCGAGAGGCTCCATGCCCATCCTGAGCACGTCGCGGCCGAAGCGGATCGAGATGTGCCAGCAGTCGCTGATGGCGGTATCGCCGCCGGCGCGCTCGACGGTGCCGACGTTGGCTTCGACCATCTTGGCATTTTCGCCCGTACTGGCGGTGCCGCCGGTAAAGGCCCGCAGGACATCGGCTGTGCTTTCGCCAGACTTTTGCAGATCTTCGTCGGCATCCATGTAGCCTTGATCGACGCGGTCGAGCAGGGCACCAATGTGGTCGCAACCCTTCAGCAGGGCGGAGATGAGTTCGCCGCTGACCTGGATTTCATCGTTGCGCAGCTTGTCGAGCAAGTTTTCGAGAACGTGGGTGAATTTCTCGATGTGATGCAGTTCGACGACGCCGGAGGCACCCTTGATGGTGTGGGCGGCACGAAAAACGGCGTTGAGGGTTTCGTTGTCGTGGCTGCCCTGTTCCATCTGGAGCAGGCCATCTTCCATGGCGGTGAGTTGCTCACGGGCTTCCTGGGCAAAGACGCTAATAAGTTCTTCCATAACTGATGTCCTCGGTGGCGGGCCGCTCAATGTCCTGCAGGGATGACCATGGGGTCGCCGAAGAAGGCGTCCATGTTGTAGAAGTCGATGACGTCGCGCACGGCGGGGCTGTGAGCAGTGATACGCAGGGTGTGGCCCAGGCGCTGGCACTCGCGCTTGGCCATGACCAGAAGTTGAAAGCCGGCGGTATCCATCTCGCCGACGTGCGACAGATCAAGTTCGAGGATGGCGGCGGTGTGCAGACTGGTAATCAACTGTGCCTTGATTTCGCCGGCGTTGTAGATCGTCATCGGGCCGTCGAATATCAGATGTACGGCGCCGTCAGTCGTGGTTTGCGTGGCGAATTCTGTCACGGTCATGCCTCCTGATCAGAAGAGTTCAACTCAGAATAATTCAACCTTTGGTCCGCCCTGGTCGCTGGAGGAACTGCTGCCGCCAGTATTGAGGGCACTGTGATGGCTATCGCGCTGCGAATTCATCACGTAGCTGCTGTAAATTTCCTCGAGATGCGCCGCGAGCGGCCGCATTTCAAAATGTGGATCATCGAAAGCCGCCAGGCGCTCGGCCAGCAATACCGAATGACCATCGAGTCGGTCGAGCGCATTGATGACCTGCTCGATCTGCTGGCGCGTGACATCCTGAAACTGCACGCTGGCCAGGGCATCCATGAACATGGAAGAAAGCTGCTCGCTGGATTCGCGCACCTTGGCCAGTACTTGCGCGTCGTGCTTCGTCATCTCCTGGTAGGTCTCGCCCAGTGCGTTGAGCTGCGTCGAAAAACCCACCAGGGCATCGCGCTCGGACTGGATGTTGCTGTGGGCGATCTTGTCCTGGAACTGTGTCTCGATGGAACTGGCCACCTGGTTGATACCCTGGTTGATCTGTCCCACCGCCTTGTCGGCTTCGCCCGAGAGTTTGCGTACTTCGTCGGCAACGACGGCAAATCCACGCCCAGCCTCGCCGGCCCGCGCCGCCTCGATGGCAGCGTTCAGAGCCAGCAGGTTGGTTTGGCCCGAGATGCTGCGAATCAGATCGACCAGTTTGGTGAGTGAGCGCGCTTCTTTGACCACGGCAGCAATGCGCTGTTGGTCGGTTTCGGATTCGTTGACGCGCTGGGCGATATAGGAGTCGAGTTTTTCGATCAGGGTGCGGTTCTGGGCGATACGCGTTTCTGACGAGGCAATCAGTTCGTTGGTTTCCTGGGTAGTGGAATCGACGAAACGGCTCAAATTCGTGATGATTTCGTCGATGCCCGACAACCGCGAGGTGATGTCGTAAGCCGCTTTTTCGGTCTCATCAACAATCGTGTTGAGCTGACCGCGCACCACATCGTTGAAGGTCTTGACCTGTTTGAGCTCTCCGCCCACCTGCTCGGCGGCGGTGACGTAGGTGTCGGCACGGTTGGCCTGTTCGGCCTCGCGCAGCGTCAGCCCCAGCATCCAGTCGCGGAAGAGGGCAATCGAAACCAGTCGTTGCGACAAGAAAGCGATGGCGATGGCGATAACAGTGCCCAGCGCATCGCCCAGATGGGGTGACACCCCGAACAGGGGCAGAAAATTGTCGTGCCACCAACCGGTGAAGAAAAAGACAACGATACCGATGCCAATCGTAACGATCAGCGAAACCAGTGCCGAACGGCGCAAGAGCAGGATTAAATCCACGCGGGTTTACCTCAGTACGAGCTTGATGGTGTTGAGCAACTCATCGGCCGTGGCCGGCTTCACCAGCCAACCGGAAGCACCCGCCGCCTTGGCCTCGACCCGCTTCGATTGCTGCGACTCGGTGGTGAGAAAGAGGATGGGCATGAACTTGTAGGCCGGCAGCTTGCGGACTTCCTTGATGAACTCGATACCGTTCATGCCAGGCATGTTGAGATCGGTGATCAACAGATCCACCTTGACGTTGGCCTTGAACTTGTTGAGGCCTTCGTTGGCGTTGGCGGCTTTTTCGACGCCGTAGCCGGCTTTGCCAAGGATGTTGGAAATTGACAGCAGGATGGTGGCGGAGTCGTCCACCAGCATGATGGTTTTCACTTGTGATTCCCCTAGATAAATGCCGAATTAATTCTTTTCGTACTTGCGGATTATGCCCGCAAAAGCTGTGTGAATATTGACTGGCATCAAATTGATAAACGATTCTTGTCTTTAACTCGCCATTGGCTAATAATGGTGCCATGGTCGTAATTCCGGCAAACCGGACGCGTTTCGGACGGCGGTTCGATTCCGCCCACCTCCACCACTGAGGGGGTGCACTGGCTTCGACGGGGCGATAGAAGGCTAGCAGGCGACACGAAAGGCGACGGACGTAATCCGCGCAAATCTCTAAACGCCAACGATGAGCGTTTTGCACTGGCCGCTTAAGGCCTATGCCGAGGCTGCTTGAGCCTTGTAACCAAAGAAAAGCCGGCGGGAATCCTGTGCAAATGGGGTTCCCGTCGTCATTTGTGGCCTGGAATTGTTTGTTCCTATTATTCGTTATATATTTGCAATCGACGAACATATGTAACATACTTTATCAACCATGCGTCATGACACCCACGCCCAACGAGTCCTGAATCTGCTTAGACAGAAAGGGATGCTACGTCCCAGCGATCTCGATAATATCGGGGTACCCCGGGTGGTGCTGACGCGCATGACGGCCAGAGGTTTGCTGGAAAAGGCCGGGCGCGGTATCTACCAGTTGCCCGACAGTCGCGGTTCCGAGCAGGAAAGCCTGGCCACCATTGCAACCAAAGTGCCACAGGCAGTCTTCTGCCTGCTCACGGCTCTGCAGTTCCATGAGTTGACCACCCAACTGCCACGACAGGTATGGATTGCCATGCCGCGTGGCAGTCACACGCCCAGAATTGATTATCCACCT
>CAJBAP010000344.1 GCA_903950295.1 uncultured Rhodocyclaceae bacterium | reverse complement strand
TGGCTGGTGTCGATGTTCCCCTGGTTGCTGCCCACCAGTCCGCCCACCGAATCCGCTCCACCACTCACCACACTGCCGCTCACAAAGCTGCCGCTGATCGCACCCCCAGTATTGCCACCCACCAGTCCTCCAACAGAACCAGAACCGGTTATGGTTGCGCCGATAACCCCGATGTTTGAGATCGTAGCCCCTGAGCCAACGCTGCCAAACAAGCCAACCTCGTTCAACAGCGGTTTATTGATGGTGAAGTTGCTGACCGTATGCCCGAGGCCATTGAATGTCCCTGAGAAGCTACTAACGACTGCTGCACCTGGCATCAGTGCGGACAATAAGTTCAGGCTTGAACCCAAGGCGTAGTATCCCGTTGCCGGCATAGCCAGCAGGCCGGCGGAATCGTTGATAACGGTGTAATTCTGGCCATTGATATTCAAGTTGCCCGTCCAACCTGCCGCGAAGTCGACGTGTCCGCTGAAGGTTCCGCCCGCATTGAAGGCTACCTTGACCGATCCGCTGGCTACTGCGCTATCACCGCCATTGGCTGTGGCGGCGTTCATGGTCAGAGACGCAGTACCTGAGCCTGACATCGTTGCACCAATATTGATGTCGCGGGCGGCGGTCATCGTGAGGGCATGACCGCTCCACGATACGGCGTCATTGACGTTTATGTCGCCGCTTCCGCCGGTATTGGAGCCTTGGCTCGACAAAATGATGACATCGCCACTGCCAAGTGCCGCGCTTAAAGTCGCTCCAGAAATGTCCCCGGAGGGAGTTCCCGCATTAACTGTTCCCGGCTTCCCGGCGGCGATCGTGAAATCATGCGGGTCAATCAGCCATTCCCCGCCTTTCGTTTTGACAGTGACATCATTAAGATCAACTCTGGCGGCCGAGGTTTCAATAAATCCACCGCTGCCCTGCGTCCCATCGCCCTGTGCAGACAGTTGGCCGCGCGCTGTGAGTGTTCCGCTGATCTGGCCACTGTCCTCAACTTTGGCGACGATTTGACCGCCCTTGATCCCGTCAGCACGGATCAAGCTGCCATCGGTCAGCTCGATATTCCTTGTGGCCTGCAGGAAAATGCGTCCGCCTTCATTGACGACGCTGCTGGCATTGAGTGTGCCGCTGTTCCTGACGATGATGCCGGCAATGCCGATCCGTCCGGCTTCGGCGGTGATGGAACCGAGGTTGGTGGTGTTGCCTGCAGCGCCGGTAATCTCGACCTTGACCCCCGGTGTAGCACTGTCGATCAGGCTGACCGTCGCCCCGGCTGCCAATATTGTTTCACCCTGCGGGGTGACGATGATGCCTTCGTTGCTGACGTTACTGCCGAGCAGATAGACGCTGCCGCCCAGCGGCGTAGTAATCGCGCCCTGGTTGACGACATTGCCGGCACCCGGCGCCGCTTCGAACCTGAGCCGATTGGCAATAAAGTCGGCATTTGTGACATTCAAGGTGCTGGCGACAAATGCGGCAGTATCGATTCGGCCGCCCGGCCCGACCAGAATGCCAGCCGGGTTCACCAACCAGACCCGGCCATTGGATGACAGGCTGCCGTAGATCAAGGACGGGTCGGCTCCAACAACCCGGTTCAATACCGAACTGGAGGCCGAGGGCTGGATGAAGCGGACACTCTCTTTCGCGCCAACAGAAAACGTGGTCCAGTTGACGATGGCGCCGTTGCCGTTAGTAACTGTGAGTGCGTTGCCGTTCTGGGAAAAACTGGCGCTGCCGTTAGCAACTACCGGTAAGGTGGGTAGTGCGAACACCGGCGAGAACGGAAAACATCCGAGAAAGGCGACGGCAACTGCCCGCACGACATCACGCACGGCAAGGCCACCCCTGATCCTCCAGTTGCATTTCTCCACGCGGCACCCTCATGATCGACACGGGGTATGTCGAGACCAATATCTTCACTGGGTGCGGGCGGAAAATTGCGGGCAGCCTTCTTATTGTCGTGGGAGTATGGTTGAGCAATGCCGAATTGGCAATATCTCGATGGATGCCGGCCCATCGAAAGTGGAGCGTGTCGTATCTCCGCTCTACTGAATGACCGGAACTCGGTGTGCCGTCCCGCCAGCGCCGATTTTTTCCACCGCTTCATGAAGCGTCGAGCATGCGCTCCAGCGCAATCTTGGCGAGCTTGGCTTCGTGCTCCGGTACGGTGATCTGATTCACGACATTGCCGGCAACCAGATTTTCCAGCGTCCAGGCGAGGTGCTGTGGGTCGATGCGCTGCATGGTCGAGCACATGCAGACGGTGTCGGCCATGAACTGCACGATTTTGCCTTCGTGCTTCACTTCGTCGGCGAGGCGAGAAACGAGATTGAGCTCGGTGCCGACCAACCAGCGTGTGCCCGGTGGTGATTCCTTGACGACACGGATGATGGTCTCGGTCGAGCCGATGGCATCCGACTGGGCGCAGACTTCAAAGCTGCACTCGGGGTGCGAAATGACCTTGCCGTCGGGATATTGGGCGCGGAACTTGGCGATCTGGCTCGGCTGGAACATCTGGTGCACTGAACAGTAGCCGTGCCAGAGGATGATCTTCGCGTTTTTGATCTGCTCCGGTGTCAGTCCGCCCATTTCCAGGTCGGGATTCCAGATCACCATCTGGTCGAGCGGAATGCCCATCTTGTGGCCACTCCAGCGCCCGAGGTGCTGGTCAGGGAAGAACAGCACCTTCTCACGCCGCGCGAACGACCACGAAAGAATCTTGGGCGCATTCGACGAGGTGCAGACGATGCCGCCATGCTCGCCGCAGAAGGCCTTGAGATCAGCCGCAGAGTTGATATAGGTGACGGGGGTGACGATTTCATCCGGGTTCAATACGGAGGAAAGTTCGCGCCAGCAGCGCGCCACTTTTGCCAGGCTTGCCATGTCGGCCATTGAACAGCCGGCGGCCAGGTCGGGCAGGATGGCAATCTGTTCCGGGCGCGACAGGATGTCTGCGACCTCGGCCATGAAATGCACGCCACAGAAAACGATGTGGCTGGCGTCGGCCTGGGAGGCGAGGCGCGAGAGTTTCAATGAATCGCCGGTGATGTCAGCGTGAGCGTAGACGTCGGCGCGCTGATAGTGATGACAGAGCAGCACGACGTCCTTGCCCAACTCGTCCTTGGCGGCGCGGATGCGCTCGCCGGCAACGCGGTCGGCGAGATTGTTGAATGGGTCGAAGGAGATCGGGGCTGCTTGCATGGCGTGTTCGCGTGGGCCAGAATGCCTGCCCCGACTGTAGGAGAACTGGGATGAAGTGCCGTCGATTCTATCATTTGACCTTGCTGCCGCTGCTTGCGCTGAGTATGCCGAGTGCGGCTCAGGTACAGGGATCGGCCGGGTCAGCAGATTCCGTGGTGGAGATCATCAAGGCACCACCGCGCACCATCGACGACATCACCAAGCTGCTTGATCATTACAAACCGGATGCGCAGATTCATCGGTTTCGGGGATCCGCTATTCAGCTGGGCACAGGCAGCTGCACTTCAGCTTGCAGCGAAGCTGCTGAAGACGCGTGGTGTGCCGCTGCGACTGCGCAATCTAGCGACATCATCGCAGGTGAGCTCGGCCGAGCTTGCCCTGCTACCACGCCTGCCAGATACCGGGGAGGAAATTGCCGAGATTGCCCGGGTGCTCAAGGCGGGGCCGGAGGACGTCTTTATCCAGCTGAAGGCGACCGAAACAGCGGTGCTGGAGACGGATCTTTCTCGGCGTCGGGTGGTGATGTTCGCTACGCACGGCTTGGTGCCCGGTGATCTCAACGGCCTGACCCAACCGGCGCTGGCACTGACCGCGCCGGAACTCGCCGACGGTAACGGTGACGGCCTGCTGGCCCTGGATGAAATCTCTCGCTGAAGTTGAATGCCGACTGGGTGGTGCTTTCCGCCTGCAACACCGCCTCCGGTGATGGGGCAGGGACGGAAGCCGTTTCCGGGCTTGGACGGGCCTTCTTCTATGCCGGCGCACGGGCGCTGCTGGTATCGAACTGGCCGGTAGAAACGGTCTCCGCCCGACTCCTGATGACCGATCTGTTTCGCCGGCAGGTGGAAAATCCGCTACTTAACAAGGCCGAAGCCTTGCAGCAGGCGGTTCTTGCGCTGGCAGACGGCCCTGGCGCCATCGATCCGAAAACAGGAAAAACCGATTATGCCTACGCCCATCCACTTTTCTGGGCACCCTTCGTCGTCGTTGGAGATTGATGACCGGGTAAAATCGAGCCATGCACGCCGACGAACCTACTGCCATGCCATCGCCCACTACTGACTCCGCCCGCTTTGCCGAGGGGCAACGCATTACCTGGGTGAGTGTCGCGGTCAACGTGGTGTTGACTGCGATGCAGATGGTGGTCGGTTTTGCTGCGAACTCGATGAGTCTGGTTGCTGACGCCATGCACACCCTGTCGGATATCGTTGCCGATGGTTTTGTGCTGTGGGCAAACCGCAAGGGCGCCGAGGCGGCAGATGACGAGCATCCCTATGGTCATGGTCGCTTCGAGACGGCCGCTTCCCTGGTGCTGGGTTTGCTGCTGACGGCTACCGGTGCCGGTATCCTGATTTCGGCCGCCGGCCGCCTGCAGGATCTTGGCAGTCTGCCGCCGGTAGGCGTGGCCGCGATGTGGGCGGCCATTATCACGCTGCTTGGCAAGGAAGGCTTGTTCCGCTACATGCTGGGCGTGGCCGAGCGACTGCGCTCACCCATGTTGGTGGCCAACGCCTGGCATGCCCGCGCCGATGCGCTTTCGTCACTGGTAGTGGCGGCGGGTATCGCCGGCAGTCTGGCCGGATTTCAGTTTGCCGATGCGGTAGCAGCCATCATCGTCGGTGGCATGATCGTCAAAGCCGGTGTCGGTTTTGCCTGGGATGCGATGCGCGAACTAATGGACGAAGGATTGTCTGCAGACGAAGTGGCAGCGATTCGCGCCACGCTGGCTGAAACTCCCGGCGTGGTTGACCTGCACGAACTGCGTACCCGCCGCATGGCGCATCAGGTATTGGTCGATGTGCATGTTCAGGTGGATGGCAACATTACCGTTTCCGCTGGCCACGAAATTGGCGAACAGGCAAGAAAGCGTGTTCTTGCCATGCATCCGGAAGTGCTCGATGTGCTGATTCATCTCGATCCGGAAAATGATGACCCTGCTCAGGGTTTGCACTGATATGGTGCAATCAGAACCAAAAATGCACCATTTTCGTGCTTCATGGCAATGTGTCAGATTGCAGCGCCGCAACATTCCCCTTATGGCACAATCTCCAGCTGCGCTTCACCCATTGGCACGTTAACTGCTAAACCTTTCCGCGTTTTTGGCTTCGATTTCGCAGCCGCCACCGATTTTTGCCAGATCACTGATTAGGAGTTCACCTTATGACGACAGCCCAAGATGTAATCAAGATGGTCCAGGAAAAGGAAGTCAAGTTCGTTGACTTCCGCTTCACCGATATTCGCGGCAAGGAACAGCATGTCAGCGTGCCGGTTTCGGCCTTTGGCCTCGAAAAATTCGAGGATGGCCATGCCTTCGACGGTTCTTCCATCTCCGGTTGGAAAGGCATCCAGGCTTCGGACATGCAGTTGATGCCCGACCCCTCTACCGCCTACATCGACCCCTTCATGGACGAGACCACGCTGATCCTGTCCTGCGACGTGGTCGAACCGACCGATGGCAAGGGCTATGACCGTGATCCGCGTTCGATCGCCAAGCGTGCCGAGGCCTATTTGAAGTCCTCCGGCATTGGTGACACCGCCTACTTCGGCCCCGAGCCCGAGTTCTTCATCTTCGACAGCGTCGAGTGGAAAGTCGACATGTCGGGTTGCTACTGCAAAGTGTTCTCGGAAGAGGCCGCCTGGGCGACCGGCGATAAATTCGACGGCGGCAATACCGGCCATCGTCCCACCGTCAAGGGCGGCTATTTCCCCGTCCCGCCAGTCGATAGCCTCAACGACATCCGCGCTGCCATGTGTCTGGCGCTCGAAGATTGTGGCGTTCCCGTCGAAGTGCATCACCACGAAGTCGCTACCGCCGGCCAGTGCGAGATTGGCACCGTGTTCAATACCCTGGTACGCCGTGCCGACCAGACCCAGGTGCTCAAGTACATCGTGCACAACGTAGCCCACAGCTATGGCAAGACCGCGACCTTCATGCCCAAGCCCATCGTTGGCGACAACGGTTCCGGCATGCATGTGCACCAGTCGATCTGGAAAGATGGCAAGAACCTGTTCGCCGGTAACGGCTACGCTGGCCTGTCCGACTTCGCCCTGTACTACATCGGCGGCATCATCAAGCATGCCCGCGCGCTGAACGCCATCACCAACCCCGGCACCAACAGCTACAAGCGCCTGGTGCCCGGCTACGAAGCTCCGGTCAAGCTGGCTTACTCGGCCCGCAACCGTTCCGCCTCGATCCGCATCCCCTTCGTGCATTCGGACAAGGCCCGCCGCATCGAGACCCGCTTCCCCGATCCGTCCGCCAACCCCTACCTGTGCTTCGCTGCGCTGATGATGGCCGGTCTTGACGGCGTGCAGAACAAGATTCACCCGGGCGAGCCGGCTGACAAGAACCTGTACGATCTGCCGCCGGAAGAGGATGCAAAGATCCCGACCGTCTGCTCATCGCTGGATCAGGCGCTCGAGTATCTGGACAAGGATCGCGAGTTCCTGACCCGTGGCGGCGTGTTCTCCAACGAGTTCATCGATGCCTTCATCGACCTGAAGATGGAAGAAGTGCAGAAGTTCCGCATGACGACCCATCCGGTCGAGTTCGACATGTACTTCTCGCTGTAAGCCTTTTTAAGGCTGCGACGTTGAAAAAGGACGGGCTTGCCCGTCCTTTTTTTCGCCGTGCGCCCGGGACAATTTGGCATACACTGCCCGACTACAAGCTTTTCTTCGATCTGGTGATGATGAAACGAACCCTATTGCTGGCCCTGCTTACGCTCCCACTGTGCGCACAGGCTGACACGCTCTACCGGTGCCAGATGACCGATGGTCGTACGACTTATACCAACCAGAAGACCGGGAAGAACTGCGAGGTGATTTCGCAGGACAAGCCGGTATCGACTTTCACTGCACCGCCCCAGAAGCCGCGCCAAGCCACTCCCGCAGATTTCCCCCGTGTCAATGGCGACCAGCAGAAGGCGCGCGACAGCGATCGCCGCGCCATCTTGGATCAGGAGCTGGCCAACGAACAGAAAAATCTCGAAGCCGCCAAAAAGGTACTGGCCGAGCAGGAAAATCTCACCCTGCCGGAAGAGCGTATTGCGGGCGGTGGTATCCAGGGCGGCAAGCGCGAAGCGCGCATCCAGACCTTTCGTGACAAGGTGCAGTTGCACGAGCGCAACCTTGAGGCGATTCGCAAGGAAATCGGCAACCTGAAATAGGCCGGAATCCTGCTGGCGCAGTTCTTGCGATGATTTCCACCATGAACTCCCCGGCTCATTCCATCGAAGACGACACCCACTTTGCAGGTCTGGATCTGCTTTCGTCTGCGGTCATCCTGCTGGACAATCAGTTGCGCATACGCCACTGCAATCCGGCGGCGGAAAATCTCTTTGCCGCCAGTCAGCGTGTCTGCCTGGGTCGGCCGCTCGCCCAATTGTTGGGCACGCCGCCCGCACTGATCGCCGCCCTTGAAAATGTCCTCGCCAACAAGTGGAGCTATACCGGCCACGATTTTGTGGTGGTGCGCGATAACGCGGAGTCGATTCACCTTGATTGCACCGTTAGCCCCATCGATACGGCCCAAGCCAGTCTGTTGCTTGAATTCCGTCCCATCGACCAGCAGCTGAAGGCGGCGCGCGAGGAGCGCGAGGCCGTGCAGCAGCGTGCCAATCGCGAACTGATTCGTAACCTCGCTCACGAGATCAAGAATCCACTGGGGGGGATTCGCGGCTCCGCGCAACTGCTCGACCGCGAGCTGGCGAATCTGGAAAATGCGCCGGCGCTCAAGGAATATACCGAGGTCATCATCCACGAGGCCGACCGCTTGCAGGCCCTGATGCACCGCCTGCTGTCGTCGCATCGTTCCATGCAGCCGGCACAGATCAACATCCACGAGATCCTCGAACGTGTGCGGCGACTGATCCATGCCGAGTTTCCCGGCGTGCGCGTACAACGGGACTACGACACTTCGTTACCCGATATCACCGGTGACCGCGAGCAGTTGATCCAGGCCATCCTCAATATCGTCCGCAACGCTGCCCAAGCCATGAAAGGCGAGGGTGAGATCATCACTCGTACCCGTGCGCTGCGTCAGGTCACGCTTGCCAAGAAACGCTACCGGTTGGCACTTGAATTGCAGATTATTGACAACGGGCCAGGCATTGCGGAAGACATCCGCGAGCGGATTTTTTATCCGCTGGTTTCGGGTCGCGAAGGCGGTACCGGTCTGGGTCTGGCGCTGGCGCAGAGTTTTGTGCAACAACACCAGGGCAGTATCGAGGCCGAGTCGGTTCCTGGCCGCACCTGCTTTACCCTATGCCTGCCGCTGAAAAACGGAGAAAAGCTGAAAACATGAATACTGTCTGGATCATCGACGACGACCGCTCGATCCGCTGGGTGCTCGAAAAGGCGCTGGCGCGCGAAAACATCGACTGTGCGAGCTTCAGCTCAGCAGACGAGGCGCTGGCCAAACTGGCGACGGGGGAATCTCCGCGCCTGCTGTTGTCCGACATCCGCATGCCCGGCGCGAGCGGCCTTGATCTTCTGCGCCAAGTGAAGCAGGACTATCCCGATTTGCCGGTCATCATCATGACTGCCTATTCCGATCTCGATTCGGCAGTATCCGCATTTCAGGGCGGGGCCTTCGAATACCTGCCGAAACCCTTCGACGTCGATCAAGCGGTCGCCCTGGTGCGTCGTGCCCTCGAACAAGTGGCGCCCCAGCTTGGTGCATCCGCCGCCGAGCCGCTGGCACCCGAAATTCTTGGTCAGGCACCGGCGATGCAGGAGGTCTTCCGCGCCATCGGGCGCCTTTCGCAATCGCATGCGACGGTTCTCATCAACGGTGAATCAGGTACCGGCAAAGAGTTGGTGGCCAGTGCCCTGCATCGTCACAGTCCGCGCAAGGACGGTCCTTTCGTCGCACTCAATACTGCGGCAATCCCGCGTGATCTGCTCGAATCCGAACTCTTTGGCCACGAAAAAGGAGCATTCACCGGCGCCACCGCCCAGCGTCGCGGTCGTTTCGAGGAAGCGACCGGCGGCACGCTGTTTCTCGACGAGATCGGTGTCATGCCGGCCGAGCTGCAAACCCGCCTCTTGCGCGTGCTCTCCGATGGACAGTTCTACCGCGTCGGCGGCCATCAACCGATCCGCGCCAATGTGCGCGTCATCACCGCGACGCACCAGAATCTGGAGCAGCGCGTCAAGGAAGGCCTGTTCCGCGAAGACTTGTTCCATCGGCTCAACGTCATCCGCCTGCGCCTGCCGCCGCTGCGCGAACGTCGTGAAGATATCCCGGCGCTGGCACGGCACTTTCTCGCCAATAGTGCGCAGCAACTCGGCGTCGAGCCAAAACGCCTGTCGGATGCCACGCTCAAATTTTTGCAGGCCGCCCCCTGGCCGGGTAACGTGCGCCAGATTGAAAACCTTTGTCATTGGCTGACGGTCATGGCGCCGGGTCAGCAGATCGAGATCGAAGACCTGCCGGCAGAAATGCGTGAAACCGAACCTGCCAGCGCCACAGCTGACTGGCAGTCATTGCTGGCTACGGTAGCGGATGAACTGCTCGTGAAACGGCCCGGTGCGGTCTGGGAAACTCTGATCCATGATTTCGAGAGTACCCTGATTCGCCGCGCACTCGCCACCACCGGTGGCCGTCGTATCGAGGCGGCACAGATTCTGGGCATTGGCCGCAATACCATCACGCGCAAAATTCAGGAGTTGGGGCTGGGCGACAAAAACGGACAGGTGGGGTAAAAGTCGGCGCTCGCAGGACGGCAGGGTGGCTTAGGCCGCCCGCAAGATTTTCGTCAGCAGCGCCTTGACGGTCTTGGGTTCGAAAGGTTTGTCGCAGATACCCGAGACGCCCGCTTCCTCGATGGCGGCCAACCGACCTTCGTTGGACTCGCTCGTCACCATCAGCACCGGTACCGAATTTTGCCAGCTTTTCTGGCGGATGTAATCGACCAACCCCTTGCCGTCCATCTCTGGCATGTTGTAGTCGGTCACCACCAGATCGACCATTGTCTCGGTGAGGATGTCGACCGCTTCCTTGCCGTTGCCGGCTTCGATAAAGTGGCTCACGCCAAGATTTTCGAGGACGCGCCGGATGAATTTGCGCGCATTGGGACTGTCATCGACCACCAGCACTTTCAGCGCTTCAAGGTCGACCACATCGATGTCCAGATTGGCATCGGTATCGAGGTAATCGAGCGTCGCCCGCAAGGCCGTGCCCAACTGTGCTGCTGTAAAGGGTTTTGGCAGGATGCCGCAGACGCCGGACTGGCGTACCGGATCAAGTACCTGTGGCCGGGTTTCGCTGGAAACAAGAATGAAAGGTGTGTGCTCGGTCGCCGGGTCGGCACGCAAACGCCGCACCAACTCGGTACCGGCCATGTCGGGCAAGTAAAGTGCGCTGATGATCAGAGAAGGAGCTTGCACATCGAGTCGTGCAAACATCGACTTGGCATCATCGAAACGCTCGACGTTACGCACGCCGTGCTGGCCGAGCAACGCAGCAATGACGCGCCCCTGCGTTTGCGAGGGTTCCACGAGATAGACGATGAGGTCGGTAAATCCGGTGAGCATGGCTTCCAGTATAGTCGCAGCATGCCGACCTCTCCATCCCTCAATCTCGCCACTATCTCCCGGGCGCTGGGCAGCCAGGCCTGCCGTTTCGATGTCGACCTGCTGGAGAGTTGCGACTCGACGAATGCCGTCCTGCTGGCCCGTGCTGAAGCTGGCGCAGCCTCGGGCACGGTGGTGGTTGCCGCAACACAGACAGCGGGACGTGGCCGGCGCGGGCGCAACTGGATCTCCGCCCCGGGTGACAGCCTGACGTTTTCACTCTTCTGGCGTTTCGCACCGGGTACTGCGCCCGCCGGACTGTCCCTGGCGGTCGGAATGGCAGTTGCCCGGGCCCTGGAAAAAGTCGGCGCAGCCTCTGCGGGCCGCTTCCGGCCTGACGGCCTCCCTGCTGGCGGGACGGCACTCAAATGGCCGAATGACCTGCTGCTGGAAGGCAAAAAACTGGGGGGCATTCTGGTCGAGTTGCTACCTGGTGCCCCGCATGCGGCCGTGATTGGTGTTGGCCTCAACCTGCGTCTGCCGGCGGCGCTGCCGGTCGAGTTGCGTGCGCAGAGTTCGGCGCTGAACAGCGGACAAGACCCGAATACCCTCTTGGCTATGATCCTCAGCGAATTGCTGGCGGTGCTGGAAACTTTTGCGGTTACCGGATTTGCCGGCTTGCGTGAGGCTTGGTCGGCGCAGCATGCCTTCGCAAATGTGCCGGTGCGCCTGCTTTCCGATTTTGCCCCGCCGCGTGAGGGGATCTGTCGCGGCGTCGATGTTGATGGTGCGCTGCTATTTGAAGTGGATGGTCACGTCGAGCGCATTTTATCCGGTGAAATTTCGCTTCGGGGTGCGTCATGATCTTGTGTCTCGATGCCGGTAACACGCGCCTCAAGTGGGGCCTGTGGGACGGCATTGGCTGGCACGGGCAGGGCGCACTCGATCATGCCGTCATCGACGAGTTGCCCCGCTTGCTGCCGCTGCAACCGCTGCGTATCGTGGCGTGCAACGTAGCCGGTGCCAGCGTTGCGGCGCAGATCGAGACCCTGGCCATCGCCTTGGCGGTGCCGCTCGATTGGTTTTGCAGCAGTGCCTCTGCCGGCGGAGTCGTCAATGGTTATGACAATCCCGCCCAGCTTGGTGCCGACCGTTGGGCGGCGCTGATCGGCGCGCGCGCCCTGCATCAGGGTGCGGCACTCGTGGTCATGGCGGGCACGGCGACAACGATCGATGTGCTCGATGCAGACGGCGTGTTTCGCGGCGGACTGATTCTCCCCGGTCTCGATCTCATGCAGCAATCACTGGCGCGCAACACGGCGGGTTTGCCCGAGGCTTGCGGAAGCTACCGTGCGACCCCGACGAATACCGACGACGCGATCGTCAGTGGCGCCCTGCAGGCGACGCTGGGTGCCATCGAACGCATGGCGTGCCATCCTGCTGGCGCCGACTTTTCCGTGATCCTTTCCGGCGGCGCGGCCGCTGCACTGGCACCGCACCTGAACCTGCCCTGGCGCCAAATCGACAATCTCGTGCTGACGGGTTTGGTAAGATCGTGTCATGACAACCCCAATGCGTGAGACGTCGGACGTTTGCCTCGTGTTTGCCGATGTTTCCGGCAGCACCCAACTGTATGAAAAGCTCGGCGATGCCGGGGCGCTGGCCGCCGTTGAGCGCTGCATCGGTGCCATGACGCGGGCAACGCAGCTCAATCGGGGTCGGGTAGTCAAGACCATCGGCGACGAGGTGATGGCGGTGTTCGACAGCGCTGCCCAAGGCATGCAGGCGGCCAGCGAAATGCAGCAACGCATCGATGAGTTGCCGCCGCCCGCACCGGGGGTCAAGCTGGCCATCCGGGCCGGTTTCCACTTTGGCCCGGCCTTGCTTGAAAACAACGATGTCTTTGGTGACACGGTGAATACGGCGGCGCGCATGGCCGGGCTGGCGAAGGCCGGCCAGATCATCACGACCGCAGAAACCGTGGCCGCCTTGCCCGAGTTGCTGCGGCAGTCATGCCGCGTGATTGATGCCCTGGCCGTCAAGGGCAAGGCTGAAAATATCCACGTCTGCGAGGTGATCTGGCAGGAGGGCGCCGAACTGACCATGATGAGCACGCGCATGGCTCCGGCTGCGCCGATGGACATCCGGATCAGGCTGCAGCATGGCGCGGATGAACTGCTTCTCGGCCCGGCACGTCCGGTGGTGACGCTGGGGCGCGATGTGGGCTGCGACGTGGTGATCCGCGATCCGCGCGCTTCGCGCACCCACGCAAAGATTGAGCGCCGCCGCGACAAATTCGTGCTGGTCGACATGAGCAGCAACGGCACCTTTGTTACTTTCCAGGGTGAGGCCGAGGTCGCCCTGAAGCGCGAGGAAACTACCCTGCGCGGCAGTGGTCATGTCGCCTTCGGGCATAGCAGCAACTCGGCCGAAAACGTCGAGCTGCTGCAGTTTGCCATCGAAGGCTGAATACCCCGCCCCGCGGCGTTTCAGATACTGATCTTTTTCAGTTTTTCCGCGTTGCGAATCACGTTCTCGCGGCGTGGCGGCGGTGCCGTCATGAGTGACGCCGCCGGCAGGGCATCGAGCTTGCCCAGAGTTTCGGGTGCGCCACAGCTGGCCTCGAATGCCAGGGTTACTTCGCTGCCGTTCTTGGTCGTGACATTGAGGCAGGTCTTGCCCAGCTTCTGGTTGATCGGCGCGACCAGGCCTGCGGCAACCAGATCGGCCGGATCGGTCAGCCCACCGGAGATTTCGGCCGCGTAACGCGCTTCGGTCGCCGACGAATTTTCCAGCGTGATGGCCAGCACCGGGCGCAGGCCGGTGAACTCGCGCAGCAATGCCTGCGCGGTTTCCTTGCTAGGCAGGCCCTGCAACTTGAGCGCAACCTTCTGGCCGACAAAGTTGAAATGCTGCAGGAAGAAGTTCTTCGAGAATTCTTCACCGATCAGTTTGCCGACGTCGCGCAGCGCCAGGTCTTCGCTCGCCCAGCTCTGTTTTTCGGGAATCTGAGTGTTGTAGTAAATCTCCTCGCCACTCTTCTTGTCGGTGCATTTCACTGTCCATGAGGTCAGCACGAATTTCTCGATGGTGATGCCGGAAGCTTCGAGCGTGTGCTGGAGCTTCTTGAACTTGGCTTCACCGGCAACCGCAAAGTCGGCAAGGTTGCCCTGGTCGTCGTTCATCAGGCGGAAGCCGAATGACTGGATGCGCTCCTTGAGCAGGTTCTCGGCGACTGGCGAGCGCGGCGCGGGGGCATTCGGGTCGCCCGCGCTTTGCGCGCTACGGGCGTTGATGGCCACGGCAATCTTGGGATCGCCATTGTTGCGGATGAACTCGACGCGTTCTTCGCGCGACATCTGGTTGAGCGATTTCTGCACCTGGCGCACATTGACGGTAGCGCGGGCGGTGAGCGACATCAGGCCGTCCTTGCCCTGCTGCGGTGCCTGTTCCTCGCGCATGGCCTGGATGAAGTTGCCACTGTTGGCGAGTAGCTTGGCCTGGATCAAGCCGTAGTTCTGGGTCAGCGAGTTCTGTTCTATATACAGTGCGGCAGCTTTTTCCACCAACTGGCGGCGGGCATCCTCGCGCAGATCGGCCTGCATCAAGCCCTGATCCTGTTTGTAGCGTGGGTCGCTCGGGTCGGCGTAACCGACGGCGGTGATGGTCAGCGTACCGTTGCTGGCGGGTGATGCGGCCGAAAAAGTCGGCGCTGGCGAGACGGCCTCCGGAGAGGGTGTGGAACCATCACCCTTCATCATCATTACCGCACCACCGACCAAGGCTACGGCAGCAATGCCGGCGAATGCATAGGCGGGTAGTTTCGATGCGGGCTTGCTGTTTTCTGCAGCAGGTGGAACCGCAACGGGTGCCGGGGCAGAATGTGTCGGTGGTGGGGGCGGATTGGCAAGCGTCGCATCGGCACCGACGAGGGTTGCGTCGTCAGCCGCTACTGCCTTGTTTTGCGTTGCTGCCGACATCGCCGCAGCAAATTCTTGCGCGGTCTGGAAGCGATCTTCGGGGCGTTTCGCCAGCGCTCGCTTTATCAGCGCATCGAAGGGCCGTGGTACCTGCACGTTCAGCTCGGATGGCGCCGGTGGTTCTTCCTTCAGAACCTTGTGCATGATGGTGGTGAGCGTGCCGGTGAAGGGTTTGTCGCCGGTAAGGAACTGATAGAGGATGACGCCGGCCGAGAATAAGTCGGAACGCCCATCGACGGTCTGGCCCATGAACTGCTCGGGCGACATGTAGGCGGGGGTGCCGAGCACCGCGCCGGCTTGCGTGAGGTTGGACGACTCGATGCGGGCGATGCCGAAGTCGGCAACCTTTACCGTACCGTCCTTCAGCAGGATGATGTTGGCCGGCTTGATGTCGCGGTGGACGATGCCGTTCTGGTGTGCATGGCCGAGCGCAGCCAGCAATTCCGCCATGATTCGCCCGGTTTCAGGCAAGGCAAAACGCTCGGTGGCGTCGAAGTAATCCTTTAGTTCGCGGCCTTCGATGAACTCCATGGCGATGAAGGCCACCTTGCCACCTTGTTCGTCAGCTTCCTCACCATACTCGTAGATCGCCACGATATTGGGGTGGGAAAGCCGCCCGGCGGCCTGCGCCTCGCGCTGGAAGCGGGTGAGGATTTCACCCGCTTCGGCGCGATCGAGCTGGTCGCGCCGGACGGTCTTGATGGCGACGCGTCGGGCAATACCCGGATCCCAGCCCTCATACACCACACCCATGGCGCCGCTGCCCAGTTCGCGGCGAATTTCATATTTACCAAGCTTTTGCGGCAGCGACATGGTGCCCCCTATTGCGCGGGCTTCTTGACGGGTGTGTTGGCGGCCGGTTTCTTTGCCGGCGGGGGGGGCGCAGCCGAAACCTTGTGCTTCGCGTCGATCTCCCAGACCAGTGCCTGTACCAGGCGCTGCACCATGCCGTCGAGTGTCAGCCCGCCCTGGGCGCCCTTGGAAACCCCCATGATCGAGGTCGACTTCGAGCCAACCTCCATCTTCTGCTCGGTATAGCCCGTTGCCACCTGCTCGGTGGTATTGGCGTTGAGCACCTTGAAGCGCATACCGATGATCCAGATGCCGGTACCCTCCTCGGTCTTCACGGATCCGACCGCAACGCCGGCGGCGGCACCACCGCGGCTGCCGGCGAGGATGCCGATCATCTGACCTGCAGCCGCACCGTCAAAGCCTTCTTGCGCCTGTGCGACCTGCTCGGCCTTGATGATGTCGAACTTGACCACCCACTTCGTGGTTTTCCACTTGCCCTTCTGCAAGACTTTGCGTGCCGCATTCGGGTCACCCATCGTGTAGGCCAACTGGAATTCCTTCATCATCGGGCCCATGTCGGAGCGCTCCAGCACACCAAAGTTGGCATTGCTGAGCTCAAGTTCGACAAAGTCGGCGATGTTGTTGGAACTGAACTTCTGCGTGAAGGTCGCGTTGTTGCTCTTGATCTCGCCGGGAATCACGACCAGCGCCGGTCCCTTGATCTTGGCATTCTGGTATTCGACCGGCTTGTACATCGCTTTGTCGGCCATCTCGTTAGCGGTTTTGGAGCTGTCGGAACCCGCGGTCGGCGAAGGATTGTTGGCGTCTTCGGGCCGTGTCGGACCTGACTGCATGCAGCCGGTGATTGCGAAACCCGCCAGCAAGGCGGCGAGCGCCAGGCGCCTGGATATGTGAGCCATTGGTGAATCCCCTTTGAATTGATTATTTGTGTTTTGAATCTATTTCCCAGACCAGCTTTTGCACCAGGCGTTGCACCATGCCGTCGAGGGTCAGGCCGCCTTGCGCGCTGGAGGATGCGCCGAGCACGGAAGTCGACTTTGCGCCCACTTCCATTTTTTCCTCGGTGTAGCCGGTCGCCACCTGCTCGGTGGTATTGGCGTCGAGAATCTTGTAGCGCATGCCAATGATCCAGACGCCCGTTGTTTCGCCGGTTCTGATCGAGCCGACACCGACCCCCGCAGCGGCACTGCCGCGACTGCCACCCAGAATCGAGATCACCCCGCCCAAGGCGCCGCCATCGAAACCTTCTTGAGCCTGGGCGACTTGCTCGGCCTTGAGGACGTCAAATTTGACGACCCACTTGGTGGTTTTCATTTTCCCCTTCTGCAGCACCTTGCGCGCCGCGTTGGGGTCGCCCATGGTGTAGGCGATCTGAAATTCGTTCATCAGGGCGCCCATGTTGGCCCGCTCGAGAATGCCGAAATTGGCTTTGCCGAGCTCGAGTTCGCCGAAGTCTGCGATGTTGTTCGAACTGTATTTCTGCGTGAAGGTGGCGTTGTTGCTCTTGATCTCGCCCGGCACGACGACCAGCGAAGGACCACGCTTGCCGGCGTTGGCGTACTGCACCTCCTTGTACATGCCCTTGTCGGCCATCTGGTTGGCCTTCTGCGAGGTATCCGATCCGGCGGTCGCCGAAGGATTTTCAAAAACGGGTTGCGCCATCGCGGTGGAAAAGCAGGCACACAAGAGGCAGGCAAACAGGCGGTGATGCATCATGGAAAGGGCTCCTCGGAAATTTCGATTTATTTCTTTTCGGCGCAATAGCCGTTCAGAAGGCGGCGCACGACGCCGTCGGCCTGCTCATTGATGAGGGTCGCCGCCATGCCCACGGTATCGCCGCCGGCGTAGGACTCCGAACTGGCGCCTGCCTCGGCAATGTAGCGTCCGTCGGGCGCGACGAGAGAAAATCCCATGTTGATGTAGACCTCGTTGATCCCGAGCATCGGGTTGATGGCGCGGCGAGAACTGATGACGCCGCGTAGCGTCAGGCTGGCGCCGTGTTTCTGCGATGCCTGCAGTGCCGCGTCGGGATCATTGCGGAAATGGGCGTCGATCTCGGCTTGCGCTACTTCCTTGCGGATTTCTTCCTGGCTCAGGGTGCGCATGCCGTATTTCTGCAGACGCCGGTCGATGGCCTGAAAATGCCTGCCGTACCGCCCCTGGTCGGCATTGAACCCGCTGTTGCCGCGCTCGGCGACCAGCACCATAACTTTTTCTTTTTGCAAGCGCTCCTTGCAGGCAGTGGAGATGGCCGGTCCGCCTGCTCCTGGTCGAGGCGCGGCAGCCGCCTTGTCTCTCGCTTCTTCTTCGGCAAAACTGAAGGCGTGGGACAGTGGCGCCAGCAGAGCGAGGGTGAGGGCAAGCCAATACGGGGACAGGGTTGATCTGGGCACGCTTGAATTCCAAGTCGATAAGTTGAAAGGCGGATTCTGTCAAAAAACCCTTTTTACCTCAATGGGCAACACTCAATACGAATAAGAGCACTGGCGCCGGCACAGCATGTAGTCGTAACCGCGCTTGTCGCAGTCTTTCATGCACTTGGGATCGGCGACCGCAGGCAGGGGGCGTTGCTGGTACTGCTGGTTGTTGTGTTGTGGTTGCATCTGTTCGAAGGCGGGGTTCTTCGGCAGGCCGGGTTGATCCATCATGCCACCCCGGGTCGGGCGACTCTCGCACATGGAAATGCAATAGTTGCGGTCATACCCCTGCCGCCCCTGGTTGTAGCAGTCCTGTATGCAGGCAACATCCTGTCCCGCATGGGCGCCGAGCAGAAAAAATAGGCTGGCGGCCAACATCATCATGTGTTTCATGGTTGATCTCCCCCGTTTGTCTTGGCAGACGCGCAGGGTATCCGACTTTTCCCCTTTGCGCACCCCACTCTTGACCTTCGTACTTGACCCTGCTCGCCAATGCAGTATGTTTGCGGTTTTTCCAAAATCATCCACCCGGGAGGGAGTCATGAGCCAGACACGCGTTATTCTCGACGAATCCGAGATTCCGACACATTGGTACAACATCGTCGCCGACTTGAAAAATCCGCCGGCACCACCGCTGGGGCCCGATGGCAAGCCGGTTGGTCCGGAGCAAATGCTGGCGATTTTCCCCGGTCCGGTGCTGGAGCAGGAAATGTCGGCCGAGCGCTGGATCAAGATTCCCGACGAAGTCCGCTCGGTTTATGCGCTGTGGCGTCCAAGCCCCTTGTGCCGTGCCGAGCGACTGGAAAAGATGCTCGGCACGCCGTGCAAGATTTTCTACAAATACGAAGGTGTTTCCCCCGCCGGTTCGCACAAGCCGAACTCCGCGGTGCCGCAGGCCTACCTGAACAAGATCGCCGGCACCAAGCGTCTCGTCACCGAAACCGGCGCCGGCCAGTGGGGTTCGTCGCTGTCGTTCGCCGGCCAGATGTTCGGCCTGCCGGTGCGCGTATATATGGTCAAGGTCAGCTATGACCAGAAACCCTATCGCCGCCTGATGATGCAGACTTGGGGCGGCGAAGTGGTTGCCAGCCCGTCGAACCTCACAAAAACTGGTCGCGACCTGCTGGCCCAGGACCCGAACAATCCCGGCAGCCTCGGCATCGCGATTTCGGAAGCGGTCGAAGAAGTGGTCAATACGCCGGGCAGCAAGTACGCACTCGGTTCGGTGTTGAACCATGTGCTGCTGCACCAGACCATCATCGGCCAGGAAGCCAAGAAGCAGTTCGAGAAATTCGGCGAATACCCGGACATGATCTTTGCGCCCTGCGGCGGTGGTTGCAACTTCGCCGGTGTCAGCTTTCCATTCCTCGGCGATGCGGCAGCGGGCGACAAGCGCGCGCAGAAAATTCGTTTCGTGGCGGTCGAGCCGGCGTCGTGCCCGACGCTGACCAAGGGTGTGTATGCCTACGATTACGGCGATTCCTCCGGCTTCACGCCGCTGATGAAAATGTACACTCTGGGTCACGATTTCATGCCGCCCGGCATTCATGCGGGTGGTCTGCGCTACCACGGCGATTCGCCGCTGATCTCGCAGCTTTATCACGAGAAGCTGATCGAAGCCATCGCCGTGCCGCAGACGGGAACCTTCGAGGCGGGGGTGATGTTCGCCAAGGCCGAAGGCATCATCCCGGCGCCCGAATCGGCCCACGCCATTCGTGCCTGTATTGACGAGGCGCTGCGCTGCAAGGCGAGCGGCGAACCGAAGACGCTGTTCTTCAACTTGTCGGGACATGGCCACTTCGACATGGCGTCCTACGAAAGCTATTTCGCCGGCAAGCTCGAGGACTTCGAGTACCCGGACGCGGCGATCCAGGCATCACTGGCGCACCTGCCCAAGGTCGGCTGAGTACTGCGTATGCGGTTCGCGTTCTTTGTCCTGCTCTTCGCCAACGCCGTCCTGCTTGCCTGGGCGCAGGGGTACTGGGGCGAGCAGGCAACGGGACGTGAGCCTGAGCGCCTGCGGCGGCAGATCGAGCCGGAAAAGCTGCACCTCATGACAGTTGCGGCGACAACGACGGTGGCCGCAACGACTACCGATGCAGCGCCCACCTGCAAACGTATCGAGTGGCTTTCCGCCGCTGAGGTTGAGACGATTAAAAAAACGGTAGCCGCACTGCCCGGCTGGGAAATCACCCAGACGCCGCGTCAAGATCCTCCGGTCCACTGGGTGGTGATTCCTGAGTTGCCAAGCCGGGCGCTGGCGGAAAAGAAAAAAGGCGAGTTGCGGCAGATGGGGATCACGGAAGGTGAAATCGTCGAACACGCGACGATGGGGCCTTTCGCGGTTTCACTCGGGGTGTTTCGCGGCCAGGTTCTGGCTGAAGAATTCATGCAACTGCTTGTACGCAAGGGGGTGCGCTCGGCGAAACTGATCAAACGCGAGTTGCCAGCAGAAAAGTTTGCGCTGGAACTGCGTGCGCCGGCCGACGAGATCAATCGGAGGCTGCCTGAGTGGATGACACCGCTGGCGGGGGTGAGTCTTGCTGATTGCACCAAACCATGAGCGTCGGGTCGTGGGCTTTGTTGTCGGCCTGACTGGCGGCATCGGTAGCGGTAAAAGTGCGGCAGCGGAATGTTTCGCCGCACTGGGTGCCGCGCTTGTCGATACCGATGCCATTGCCCGCGAATTGACGGTGGCCGGAGGTGCGGCTATCGAACCGATCAGGGCAGCCTTCGGCCCGGCGGCGCTGACCCCTGATGGGGCGCTTGATCGCCCCGCAATGCGGCAGCTCGCATTTGCCGACGCTGCCGTGCGGGCGCGCCTGGAGGCGATTCTTCATCCGCTGATTCGTGCCGAGAGCGAGCGTCAGATCAGCCGTCCCCATGTTGTCGGCGTGCCGACTGCTTGCCGTCCCGCCAGTGCCGACTTTTCCTACGTCATTCTGGTCGTACCCCTCTTGGTGGAGACGGGGGGGTACCGCGAACGTGTCGATCGTGTGGCGGTGGTCGATTGCCCGGAAGAAACGCAGATTGCCCGCGTCATGGCGCGCAATGGCCTGTCCCGCACCGAGGTGCTGGCGATCATGGCAGCACAGGCGAGTCGTGCGGAGCGCCTGGCGGCTGCCGACGATGTGATCGCCAACGATGCCGGGCTGGAAAAGTTGCAGGCACAAGTTGCCAGGGTCCACGCCGTTTATCTGGAAATGGCAAGGAAGCATGCCGCCAAACAAAGCCTAAGCCTGTGATTGCGGGGGCTTTCTGCCTGAGTTCGTGTTGAGACTTGCAAATAAATCAGTCAAAATCGCACACACTTACTACTGGGACAACTGGGCCGGCGCGTGATTACCTACGAATATCCGCTGAATGAGCGCATTCGCACCTTGTTGCGACTCGAAGATTTATTCGAGAAGACGCTTTATTTTGCCGATACCGACGGGCCACATGAACATCACGTCGCGCTCGTGACCATGTTCGAGATTCTCGAGGTTGCCGGCCGTGCCGACCTTAAATTCGATTTGGTGCAGGAACTGGAACGGCAGCGCCAGATTTTGCTTTCGTTCCGCAACAACCCGGATATTTCCGAGGATGCCCTGTCCGGTGCGCTGTATGAGATCGAACAGTCATCAACGGCGCTGCTGGCGATGCAAGGCAAGACGGGGCAGTACTTGCGCGAAAACGATTGGCTGATGAGCATCAAGAATCGCGCCGGCATTCCCGGTGGTGTTTGCGAGTTCGACCTGCCTGCCTATTTCTTCTGGCTCAATCGCGACCCCGCCCTGCGGCGTTCCGACCTTATGGGCTGGATCGGCCCGCTGCTGCCGATTCGTGCCGCCCTCAGTATCGTGTTGCGGCTGCTGCGCTCCTCCGGTCGGCCGGAGCGGCAAGTTGCCGCGCATGGTGCTTTTCAACAAATGCTCTCCGGCCGTACCGCACAACTCATCCGCTTACGCGTGTCACACGACCACGCCGCTGTCCCGGAAATCAGCGCCAACAAATATGCGCTCAATGTCCGCTTCACCGTGCCGGACACCGATATGCGGCCCAAGCAATCGGAAGCCGATACTGAGTTCGAACTCAC
>CAJBAP010000343.1 GCA_903950295.1 uncultured Rhodocyclaceae bacterium | reverse complement strand
GCTGCGCGCCGGTTGCACGCGGACGGTGTTCGGCACGGGCGACGAACAAGCCGAGTGGCTATTCGTCGGCGAAGGGCCGGGGGCGGACGAAGACGCCCAAGGCGAGCCGTTCGTCGGCCAGGCGGGCAAGCTGCTCGACAGCATGCTGCTGGCGATCAATCTCAAACGCGGCAAAAATGTTTATATCGCCAACATCGTCAAGTGCCGCCCGCCCAATAACCGTGCACCCGAAAGGGACGAGATCACGGCCTGCCTGCCGTATCTCCAACGCCAGATCGAATTGATCAAACCCAAACTCATCGTCGCGCTGGGCAAAACCGCCGCCACCTCCTTGCTGGGTCAAGATAGGCCGCTCGCATCATTGCGCGGCAAGCTGCATGACTACAACGGCATACCGCTGGTCATCACCTACCATCCAGCCTATCTGCTGCGCAGCCCCATGGAGAAGGCCAAGTCGTGGCAGGATTTATGCTTGGCGGTGCAGACGCGGCATGATCAGAGGTAGCTTTTTTACCTTACTGTGAAAGAGAGTATTTTCTAATTCAGGTATGAGCCTGAAGCGGCTACGATCTGGGTGATTTGTTTGTGTGGGTTGGCCGGGTTGAAAAGTGAAGTTTAAGGGATTCTACTAAGCGTTTTTGAGTTTATTTTTTTATGATTTTAGCCTAAAGAACTGGTGCTTTTTCGGTTTTGTTTTTTGATCGGTCAGGCTCGGCGTTTTGGCCTTATAAAACTTGCAAATAAATTACTCTTTGCAAGTTGCATTTCCTGCGCCGCCGCCAAGTCTGTTTTTGACTTCGCCCGCGCCTCCAAAGCTTCAAGTGCGACACCTTTCTTGAGCGTGGCAAAACCCTTTTCGCATAGCTGCGCCAAGCACTCCAGCGGGGTCTTCACATCCTCGTCTTTATAGCGCTTGACGACCTTTCCTTTGGGGCTGATTATCTCGGTGGCATACATGCACGGGCGATGGAAATTTAGCCAATGGTTGAACGTTTCCAAGTAGAACGCATTGATGGGCTTGGCGTACTGCTGTGGGATGTGTTCGTAGCCCATGTGCTTGCGCACGACGCTGGCATTCTTGCTCTCTGCCAGCGCGTTATCGTTGCTGTGGCGCGAGCGCGATTTGGTTTGTTCGATGCGTAGTTTCTCAAGGATTTTCGCCACCGGGCCGTTGATGTATTCGGAGCCGTTGTCCGAGTGAAATCCCAAGACCACAAACGGAAACTGTTCGATGATCAACTCCAGTACGGGCAACAAAAATGCCTCGCTAATACCCTGCACGCACGCCTCGACTTGCCACTGACTGACCTCGTCAACGCAGGTGATGTGATACACGCCTTTGATGCCGTCAAGATCGCCTTGGTGGACGGTGTCAATGCGCACAAACCCAACCCGCCCTTTGGGGCGTGGCACTTTGCGTACCCCGATGGAATTGCACACCGGATTAGTCTTGGTGAAAACCACCCGCAAGGCTCGGTAGCCCGAGCTTTTGCGCAGGTTGTACAGGTGCGAAACCGACAGCCCGGCCAGCCGCTCATAGCGCGCATCGCCATAGACACTGTAAGCGCGTTGCAAGAGGTGCGCAATGGCCGGTCCGCACACGTCCTCGTTGGCCTTGTCCATCTCGGCGAGCAGTGCGATATCGATAGCCGTGTATTTGCGCGCGAAGGGGGCGGCAGGAGCGCGGTAGCGCTTGGACAGGGGTGTGGTAGCCAAACGGTTTGCGAACCACTGTGCGGCCAGGCGGGTGACCTGCGCGCGGCTGTAGCCGCTGGTGACTTGCAGGTACTTCAGCAGCACACCTTTCTCTCGCTTGCCCTGCCTGGGATAGTCAAAGCGTTTGAGCACGCGGCTGATGTGCTCGTAGCGTTCGCTGTCGTCTCCAGACTTGGTGAATTCAATCTGGAGGCAGCCACTGAGAAATTGCTCAACCTGTTCTATCGTGCAAAGCCGTGTTTCGTTCATGTTGATCATCATCCTTGCAATGATCAACCCACCTCTTCAATTCGACCTCAGATTGTTCGCTTCAGGCTCATTCCTCGTTGGAAATACGACCATCCTTCAGGCTCATACCACATTGGATAAGGCTGTAGGAAGCCATGCCACCGGTGTTGCGGTATAATGGCCGACCCTAACGCATTCACATGATTAACCCACAGGATATTCTGGAGACGACAAACCATGGCCGCGACACGCAACATCACTCCACCCAAATTTAACGACATTACCAGCGCGATTCGGATGTTGGCAGTGGATGCCGTGCAAAAGGCAAATTCCGGCCATCCGGGCGCACCGATGGGCATGGCGGAAATTGCCGACGTGTTGTGGAACCGCCATCTGCGCCACAATCCCGCCAACCCGAAATGGCCGGATCGCGACCGTTTCATCCTGTCCAACGGCCACGGCTCGATGCTGGTTTACGCCTTGCTGCATTTGTCCGGCTACGATCTGCCGATCGAAGAGCTGAAGCGCTTTCGCCAGATGCATTCCAAGACTCCGGGCCACCCTGAGTACGGCTACACGCCGGGCGTGGAAACCACCGGCGGCCCGCTCGGCCAGGGCATCACCAATGCGGTGGGCATGGCGATGGCGGAAAAGTTGCTGGCGGCGGAATTCAACAAGCCCGGCCATGAAATCATCAACCACCACACTTACGTGTTCATGGGCGACGGCTGCATGATGGAGGGCATTTCTCACGAAGCCTGCGCGCTGGCTGGCACTTGGGGCTTGGGCAAGCTGATCGCTTTCTGGGATGACAACAATATCTCCATCGACGGCCATGTGGATGGCTGGTTCACCGACGACACACCGAAGCGTTTCGACGCTTACGGCTGGCATGTTATTGAAGTGCAGGGGCATGACTCGGAAGCGATCGACGCAGCCAT
>CAJBAP010000342.1 GCA_903950295.1 uncultured Rhodocyclaceae bacterium | reverse complement strand
TGCGCACGACGTTGAATATGCTTGCGAGAACAGTAGTCATGCCCCTGATATCGTTATGAGCCGTCCTGCCGGTGCCGACTATCTTCGTGTCGGTGGTGTCGGTGGTGTCGGTGGTGTCGGTTTGGGTGCTGTTCAGCGCGGTGTTCATGGCACATCTCCTTACAGGTAGGCTGCCCGGCGTTCGATGATGCTGTTGAGGATGGTGCCCAGTTGCGCGAACGGTACCGGCTTGGGGAAAACCTGAATGCCCGGTGGCAATCCGCCGCGCGCATCGATCTCGGCGGTATCCATGCCGGTGACCACGGCGATTTCCATACCCTCGCGGAAGGATGAGGAAGCCAGATTGCGGATCAGTTGAAAGCCATCCATGCCGGGCATCGACAGGTCGGTAATCATCAGATCGGGGGCATCCTTGCCGACGCGAATCAGGCCCTCGATGCCGTTGCCTGCCGTGATCACTTCCACTGGAAGATTCCAGCTCGCGATCACGGTCTTGTAAAGCTTGAGGAGGATGCTGTCATCTTCGACCACCAGGACTTTCAGCCGCTCGAGGTGAGAAGTGCGCGCGGGAGATTCCGGGCGCTGTGCCTGCGGGCCGCCGTCAAGCAGGCGTTGCACCGAGGCCCGATTGATGCGCCGATGGCCGCCATCGGTCTTCCACGCCTCAAGCAATCCGCTCTCGGCCCAGAGTTGGGCGGTGCGCAGGGATACGCCAAGCAGTTGGGCGGCTTCGCGCGTGGTGCAGTAGGCGGTTTGTGTTGTTTGGGCCATGGACACTTTCCTTTAAACGCTTTCCCTTGGATCCGATGTTTATCATTCTTTATCATTTATTATCATTTGTAAAGTAATATTTCGCAAATAAATAAAGATATGTCTATATAGTTTCATATATAGCCTCTTGTGGAGTTCGGGTGAAATCGGGGCGAACTTGCCGCTTGCCACGCTTGTGGCGATGCCCTTCTGCGCCTGACTGTCTGACGCCGCGAGAGCGGATCAGGTGTTCAGAGAGGCGCTATGCGCTGTCTGGAGGCTCGGCTCTGCCAGTGGCAGGTCGGATTTGACGAGGTGGTGCTTGAGCCAGACCTGAAGAGTTTCAGTCAGGCGGTGCAGAAACATGGCGGTGTTGTTATCTGCGTAAGCATCGATGGCCAGGCTCATGCGCATCGAAATATCGGCATGCGCCCGAACATGCGGATGGATTTGTCCTGTGGAAGCAACCTGGCGGAGCAGCGACTCCTCATGGCGAAAATTCTCGACCATCTGCATGAGGGTATCGACAGTGGTTTCGACAGCGCGGGTGGTACAGGCGCACCGTTGTGCGCAATCGCACTGATTGCAATCGGCCCAGTGGGTGATGCAAATCATCCCGGCCTGCCGTAGCAGGTTCTGGAGCACGGTGTATTCGTGGCTCGATCGAACGGTGCAAATGTCCATTTTGGCTCACCGAAATGCCGGTAAAAACGATGTGCCAATCCTAGGCGCATCAAGTGCCGCACGTCAATCCAACGAAAGATCTACAACGAAAGTAGTGGGAAGATCAGGCGCTCAGGCAATCAGATCGGGGCCGAGCAGGCGCTCGATGGACGCGATGCGATCCTTGAGTTGCAGCTTGCGCTTCTTGAGGCGCCGCAGTACCAGTTCATCGGGCGGCGGATTCTCTTCCAGTCGCGCGATGCTCGCGTCGAGGTCGTGGTGCTCGACCTTGAGTTCGGTGAGCTGTGTTTGCAGGTTGATTTGATCATCGGTAAGTGTCATGGTGGAATCTTATGCCCGTGCCTTGGGATTGGCAATGCCGGCGCTAAAATGTCCGCATGAATGAAAAACATATCGGTCGCTTCGAGATTCGTGACGAACTGGGGCGTGGCGCTCAGAGCGTCGTGTATCTGGCGTGGGATCCTCAGCTGCAGCGCGAGGTGGCGATCAAGACGCTGCATTTCTCGCGCGCCGATCCGACGCGTAACGCCGAGCTGCTGGAGGAGGCCCGCACTGCCAGCAAATTTCGCCATCCGCATGTCGTGCCGATTTTCGATGCGGGCGAGCAGGATGGCGATCCCTACCTGGTTTTCGAGCGGGTAAGCGGCCGTACCCTGGCGGATATTCTGAAAACGGATGGTCGGTTGACGCCGATCAAGGCATCCACACTGATGCTTCAGGTGGCTGACGCGCTGGCGCAGGCACATGCGCAAGGCATCATCCACCGGGATCTCAAACCCTCCAACATCCTCATCGATGCCCGCGACGGCGCCGCGCGCGTGATGGATTTCGGCATTGCCTTGCGCGTGACGGACCAGGGGACGGCCGTCAAGGAAGGACTGACCGGCACCCCCCCTTACCTGGCGCCGGAATACATCACCTTGCAGCGCGTCAGTCCGCAGGTCGACGTTTTCGCTGCCGGCCTGGTGCTGCTGGAAATGCTGACCGGCAAGCGCGTTTTCGAAGGCGAAGTGGTGGAGTCGATTCTTTACCGCATTGCGACCGAGCCCGTGGTATTGCCGAAGGAACCGCCCATCGATCCTCGCTTGGGCGGCATCATCCTGCACGCCTGTGCGCTCGATCCCGCGCAACGCTATGCCAATGCTGGCGAGTTGCAGGAAGCCTTGACCGCTTTCCTGAGCGAGGGCGATGCCGATCGTGCCGAGGGACAGGCGGCGATTGCCCAGAAGGACACGCTGGAATTCCTGCTGCGGCGCATGCGCCACAAGTCGGATTTCCCCGCGCTCTCCGATTCGGTGTCGGCCATCAACAAGCTCACGGCCTCGGAAGGCGAGAGCGTCAACTCGCTGTCGAACACCATCCTCAAGGATTACGCGCTGACCAACAAGATCCTGCGCCTGGTGAATTCGGCCTTCTATCGTCAGGCCGGGGGCGGCAACATCAGCACCGTGTCGCGTGCCGTCATCGTGCTCGGCTTCGATACCATCCGCAACATCGCCATCACCGTTCTGCTGTTCGAACACATGCAGGACAAAGGCAACGCGAGAGAGTTGAAGGAGGCCTTCCTGCGTGCCAACCTGGCCGGTCTGCTGGCGCGCGAGAGCAGCCACCTCCCGCTGTTGCGGCGCCAGGGCGAGGAGGCTTTCATCTGTGCCATGTTCCATGATCTGGGCCAGTTG
>CAJBAP010000341.1 GCA_903950295.1 uncultured Rhodocyclaceae bacterium | reverse complement strand
TGGCTTCCCAGGTACTTTTGCCGGCTTTTTCGTCCTGCTCGATCTGGTCGAGCAGGATCACTGAGTTGCGCAGGATCATGCCCAGCAGCGCGATGATGCCAAGGTTGGCGACGAAACCGAAGGGCTTGCCGAAGGCCATCAGCGCCAGTGCCACGCCGATCAGGCCGAGCGGTGCGGTAAGGAGCGCCATGATGGTGCGGCGCATGCTCTGCAGTTGGATCATCAGGAGCGTGATGACGGCAACAAGCATCAGGGGCATGACGGCCTTCAGGGCGCCCTCGTTCTTCGCTGATTCCTCGATGGTGCCACCGATCTCGACGCGATAGCCCGGCGGCAGTTGGGCGCGGATGCTGGCCAGTTGGGCATCGATTTGTGTGGAAACCGTCGGGCCGGTGACCGTGTCGTTGGCCAGATCAGCACGAATCTGGATGGTCGGCAGGCGGTCGCGCCGCCAGATGATGCCTTCCTCCAGCACGGGCTTGAGCTTCGCCACCTGCGCCAGCGGTATCCACTTGCCGCCGGCAACGGGCATGGGCAGGTCGGCCAGTCGGTCGAGGCTGCCGCGTTCGCCGCCGCCGGCACGCCAGACGATGTCGATCAGTTGATCCCCCTCGCGGTACTGCGTCAGGGTGGCGCCAACCTGATGCGCCTGCAGCGCTTGTGCCACATCCTGGCTGGAAATGCCGAGGGCGCGGGCGCGATCCTGGTCGATTTCCACCTTCACGCTCTTGGACTTCTCGTTCCAGTCCAGATGCACGTTCTGCGTGTTGGCATTGCCGCGCATCACTGTCGCCACCGCGCCGGCAATGCCGCGCAAGGTCTCGACGTTTTCACCGATAGCGCGGAATACCACCGGATAACCCACCGGCGGCCCGTTTTCGAGACGCAGCACGCGGGCGCGCAAGTGGCTCCATGAACCGTCCGCCGACTCGAAGGCAGCAGTGAGACGAGCCTTGACGGCTTCGCGCTCCTCGAAGCCCTTGGTGACGATAACCAGTTGGCCGAAGTTGTCGTTGAACAACTGCTGGTCGAGTGGCAAGTAGAAGCGTGGCGCGCCGTTGCCGATGTAGGACGCGTAGTTGGCGACCTTGGTATCGCCGGTGAGCAGTGCCTCGACACGCTTCACTTCCGTCTCGGTCGCCTTGAGCGAGCTGCCTTGCGGCAACCACAGGTCGACCATCAACTCGGCGCGGTTGGATGGCGGGAAGAACTGCTTTTGCACGCCGGTATTGAAGGCCACGATGCCGAGCACGAAAGCCACGACCGTCAGGGCAATCACCGTCCAGCGCCGGCGCAGGCACCATTCGACGAGGGCGCGAAAACGCTGGTAAAAGGGCGTGCCATAGGGGTCGCCGTGATGTTCGGCGCCATATTTTTTCAGCGCGGCTTCGTCCAGCAGGCGATAACCCAGATAGGGGGTGAAGACCACGGCGACCAGCCAGGAAGTCAGCAGCGCGATGGTGGTGACCGAGAAGATCGCACCCGCATACTCGCCGGCGCCTGACTTGGCAAAGCCTACCGGGGTGAAGCCGGCTGCCGTGATCAATGTGCCGGTTAGCATGGGAAAGGCGGTTGAGGTGTAGGCGAAGGTGGCCGCGCGAAACTTCTCCCAACCCTGCTCGATTTTCACCACCATCATTTCGACGGCGATGATGGCGTCGTCGACCAGCAGACCCAGCGCAATGATCAGGGCACCGAGGGAAATCCGGTGCAAGTCGATACCGAACACCTTCATCAGCAAAAAGGTCATCGCCAGCACCAGTGGGATCGACAACGCCACGACCATGCCGGTGCGTACCCCCAGCGACAGGAAGCTCACCGCCAGCACGATGATGATGGCCTCGGCCAGGCTTTGCAAAAACAGCTTGAGTGAAACGCTGACGATGGTGGGTTGGTCGGCCACGGTTGTGACCTCCAGTCCGGCGGGCAGATCCCGCGCCAGACGCTCGATAACGGCTTTGAAATCGGCGCCGAGCTTGATGACGTTGCCACCCTTTGCCACCACCACGGCGATGCCGATGGCGGCCTTACCATCCACACGCATTCGCGGAT
>CAJBAP010000340.1 GCA_903950295.1 uncultured Rhodocyclaceae bacterium | reverse complement strand
GTTAGCCTCCACTTCGTGAAAATTGCCAACCCCAACATCCGCCACTGCCCTGCCCGCACCGCGCAGGGTTTCACGCTGATCGAACTGATCATCGTCATCACCATCATCGCCATTCTGGCGGCGGTGGCCTTGCCACGGCTGATTGACGCCCAGCGCGACGCCCGCATTGCCAAGGCCAACGCCATTTACGGTTCGATGCGCTCGGCCTCCGCGCTGGCGCGCTCCCGTTGCGAACTTGACCTGGCGGCAGTTGCCAGCACCCTGCCCGCCGCCAATTGCCAGGCCGCCACGCCCCAGGTCAATATGGATGGCAAGGCCATCGAGATCGTCAACCGCTATCCGGCCGCCACCGCCAATGGCATCGATGCCGCCGCCGACCTCAACCTCACCGCCGATGGCATGGCCACGGGCGGCGCCGGTTGCGCTGCCAGCGCCCGCTGCTTCGACATTTCCGGCGGCACCGCCCCGAACTGCCGCATCACCTACCAGCCGGCCACCATTGCCGGTGTCGTCATCACCGCCCCCGTGATCTCAGTCGCAACCACGGGTTGCTAATTTTGTTAAACTTTGGTTATACCCCCACGGAGGACGCACACATGAAACACAACACCCAACAAGGTTTTACCCTGATCGAACTGGTCGTCGTGATTGTGATTCTCGGCATTCTGGCGGCGACGGCGTTGCCGAAGTTTGTGAATTTACAGGGCGATGCTGGGACAGCAGCAGCCAGCGGCGTGGCAGGCGCGCTGTCCAGCGCGACTGTGCTCAATTACTCAAAGCGCCTGATATCGTCGGGTGCAGCAGGGACAACCGCCATGACTTCAGCTGACGTGTGCACCAAAGCTAATGCAGAAGCGCTTGTGCAAGGCGTGACGTTTACGGCTGCCACGGGCGTTGCAACGGGAAGTGGCTACAACATTGGTCCTGCCAGCGCAACATGCGCAGCCAATGCCGGCAACGTAGTTACCTGCGCCATCCAAGGCGCAAATGGCAGTGCTGCAACAGCGCAGGTCACCTGTAGCAATTGAAGAATTGATTGGGGTGTCAGACCCCGATTAGCCTAGGCGCCTGAAAAGTCGGCGCTGGCGGGACGGCGGCTCGGAAGGATTCCGGGCCGTTTTCTATTCAGGGCTAAAGTGGTGGCACCAACAACTCGCTGAGGTGCATGTCGCGTGCCGTAGATTGAGCAAAGAGGATATCGACGCCCTTGGGATTGTATTGAGTGGCGCGTTTTAGCCTGCGAAGAAACTCGCGCGCGCCATCGACATCACCCGTACGCCATTGCAGTACGGCGGCATTCACACCACTTTCGACCGTCGGCGCAAAACGCATGGCGATGCGACAGACGGCCAACCCATCTTCCAACGGCACCCGCAGCGGATCAAGACTGACACAGGCCGTGGTGCTGATCCACGGCGACAGCAACGAAGTCGGTGGGATACGCAACAGGGCAGATTGAGCCAACGACAGCGTCGCGGGTTGATTGCCCATAAAGAGGGAAGCCTCCAGCAGTCGATAGTCGCGTTTCAGTTCGACAAGGGCAAGACTGCCCCAGACCATTAATCCGAGTGTCAGTGCAACCGGCGCGAGTCGCTGGCCGACTTGTCGTGCATTACCAAAAGCGCCAGCAACGATGGCCAGCAGGCCGAGAAAATAGGTATGCCACAAAGGATATTCGATCAAACTGTACAAGCAGAGAATCGCCATGATGGCCATTGCCCACGTCGCCTCAGGCGAGAGGTTTTGCTGCACCCGCCGCAGCCAGAAGCCCGCTGCAAGCAGAACCAGCAACGCTACCGGCACGCCAAACTCGACGCTCAGATCAATGAGGAGGTTGTGGGCGCTCTCGGCCGGCCCCGGGTTTGCCTCGGCTGGAATCGTATCGGCATGCGCCAAGGCCAAGCCGGGGTAACTACCAACACCATTGCCGAGCAAGGGAGCGGCAGCAATCCCCTCCCAGCCGACACGCCAGAGTTGCAACCGTACCGATGGTTGATTCGCCATCTGGACCACGCGCATGGCCGATGGAGGTTTCGCATCACCACCGCCATCGCCCCAGGTGGGAAACAGCATCGCCAGTGGTTGCATCAGGACAAACAGCAAGCCCATGCCCACGGCGAGTCGACGCGCTTCAGCCCGATAATCTGACGGGGCATTGCGTGCCTGCCACACGGTGACCCCAATCAATGCCACCGCATACAGGAATGCTGAACGCTGCCCCACCAGCGCCGCCATCAATGTCAGCAGCGTGGCTGCCGCCCAGAATGATCGACGAGACAGCGCGGCCGTAACATGCAGATAAAGCGCCGAGGCCAGGCCAAGCCAAAGGTAGTTGGTGAATTGATTGGTCTGGCCCAATGGCCCGCCGTGACGCGCCGCAAAGCCCGTCCATCCGAAGGAGAACAGCCACGGCTGCAACAGGCTCAGTAACGCGGCCAGCAGGGAACCCAGCAGGATTGCCGACGCCAGAATGCGGGCCAGCTTTGCCTGACCGACCTGAGCAGCCAG
>CAJBAP010000339.1 GCA_903950295.1 uncultured Rhodocyclaceae bacterium | reverse complement strand
CTTGGCCACCAGTTCATCAAGGCTTATTCCATCAATCAGGTCGATCGGATCAAGCACGTTGCCCTTGGATTTGCTCATCTTCTGGCCTTCCGCATCGCGGATCAGGCCATGCACATAAATATCCTTGAAGGGAATCTTGCCGGTGATGTGCTTGGTCATCATCACCATGCGCGCCACCCAGAAAAAGATGATGTCGAAGCCGGTGACCAGCACGGTCGAGGGCAGGTAAAGGTCGAGCGCGGGGTTCGACTTTGCCGGCCACTCGGGCGTCCAGTCGAGCGTCGAGAACGGCCAGAGCGCCGAGGAATACCAGGTGTCGAGCACGTCCGGGTCGCGCGTAAGACCACCGGTGTAGCCGTCGGCATGGGCCAGCGCCAGTGCTTCGGCGTCGTCGTGCGCCACCCACCAGCGGCCATCGTCGCTATACCAGGCGGGGATCTGGTGGCCCCACCAGAGCTGGCGCGAGATGCACCAGTCCTGAATGTTGTTGAGCCACTGGTTGTAGGTATTGACCCAGTTTTCCGGCACGAACTTGATCTCGCCCGCGGCCACGCATTCCAGTGCCTTGCCGGCAATGCTTGTTCCGTCCGCGCCGGGCTTGGTCATCGCGACGAACCACTGGTCGGTGAGCATCGGCTCGATGACGGCCTGGGTGCGATCGCCGCGCGGCACCATCAGCTTGTGCGGTTTGGTCGTCACCAGCAGCCCGAGGGCTTCCAGATCGGCGACGATAGCCTTGCGGGCGTCGTAGCGATCAAGGCCGCGATATTTCTCGGGGCCGTGTTCGTTGATGCGAGCATCGAGTGTCAGGATCGAGATCGGCGCGAGGCCGTGGCGATGGCCCACCTGCCAGTCGTTGAAGTCGTGCGCCGGCGTGATCTTGACGCAGCCGGTGCCGAATTCCTTGTCGACATAACTGTCGGCGATGATCGGGATGGTGCGATCACAAAGGGGCAGCTGAACGTGCTTGCCGATCAGGTGCTGGTAGCGTTCGTCATCGGGATTGACGGCGACAGCGACGTCACCCAGCAGGGTTTCCGGTCGCGTCGTGGCGACGGTGAGCGCTCCCTTGCCGCAGGCGAACGGATAGCTGATCTCCCACATGAAGCCATCTTCTTCCTCGCTGACGACTTCGAGGTCTGAGACGGCAGTGAGCAGCTTCGGGTCCCAGTTCACCAGCCGCTTGCCGCGGTAAATCAGGCCTTCCTTGTGCAGACGCACGAAGGTTTCGGTGACGATCTTCGACAAACCGGCATCCATGGTGAAGCGTTCGCGCGTCCAGTCGGGGGAGGTGCCGAGCCGGCGCATTTGCTGAGTGATGCTGCCGCCCGAAAACTCCTTCCACTCCCAGACTTTTTCGAGGAACTTCTCGCGGCCGAGATCGTGGCGCGAAACACCTTGCGCATCCAGTTGGCGTTCGACGACGATCTGCGTCGCGATGCCGGCGTGGTCGGTGCCCGGCTGCCAGAGCGTATTGGCGCCGCGCATGCGGTGGTAGCGCGTCAGCGCATCCATGATGGCCTGGTTGAAGCCGTGGCCCATGTGCAGCGTGCCGGTGACATTGGGCGGCGGCAGCAGGATGCAGAAATTGTCGGATTTCTGCGTGTCGAGGCCGGCGGCAAAGTAGCCGTTCGATTCCCAAACGGGATACCAGCGCCGCTCGATAGCGGCGGGCTCAAAGCTTTTGGCGAGTTCCATTTTTTAGTATCTCAAGCAAATTCGGCAGCAAGGTGTGGCGCGCTTTGGTGTCCAGTTCGGTGAGGATGTGTTGACTGGCATTCGCCACGGCGGCCGGCAAGGTTTCAACCAGCCAGGCAGATAATTCGTCACGGATGTCGTTTTGCAGGGCGGCGAGAATTTCGTTGATATTTTCCGGGGTGAGGCTGTCGGCATCGACAACCTCGGTCAGCATGGGGATCTCGACATCATCTGCGGCGGCGTATTCCTCAACCGGGCCATGGCCGTCTGCACCGCGGGCGACAAAACTGCGGTGGCGGCGCATCAGCGCATCGGCCTGGTCGATGACGTCGTCTTCGCTGGACATCACATGCCCCCGGAGATATCGCGGCTGTCGATGGCATAGCCGCGTTCCCGATAGAACTTGAAACGCTCGCGCGCCGGCAGTCGATCGGCATCTGCCGTGCTGACGATTTCAGTGAGTTGCTCGAAGCGGGAAAAGGTCGGCGGCAGGGTATCGCTCAAATTGAGCAAATGCGCTTCGAAAGGAGGATCCTCAAGCCGGTCGGTCAGCAGGATCGGAGTTTCGGCGGCCAATGGAGAATCGATACGGCAGTGGGGCACAAAGGACAGCGCCGGTTGTGTCCAGAGCGTGCGATCGAGGCGGGTGGCCTGCTCCGCATCCGGCACATACACCAGCACCTGCTGGCGCTGGGCCCAAGCCTGTTGCAGCCAGTGCGCAGCCGACTGGATGCGGTCCGCTGCGCCGTGCAGAAACTCGATGCGGGTCACTGCCGTCCCGCCAGCGCCGACTTTTCGGCGGCAACTTTCTCGCTGGCGCGGGCCAGCAGGAAATGGGTGAGCAGCGGCACGGGACGCCCGGTCGAACCTTTGTCCTTGCCGGATTTCCAGGCAGTGCCCGCGATATCCAGGTGTGCCCAGTCATACTTCTTGGTGAAGCGCGACAGAAAACAGGCCGCCGTGATGGTGCCTGCGGTACGGCCGCCAATGTTGCCCATGTCGGCAAAATTGCTCTTCAACAACTCCTGATAATCGTCGAACAAGGGCATTTGCCAGGCACGATCCCAACTGGCGTGACCGGCATCGAGAAGTTCGCGGGCCAGGCCGTCGTTGTTGGCCAGCAGGCCGCTGACGACACCACCCAGCGCGATCACGCAGGCGCCGGTGAGCGTGGCGACATCGACGACGCAATCAGGGTCGAAGCGCTCGACATAGGTCAGGGCATCACAGAGGATCAGCCGACCTTCCGCATCGGTATTGAGAATCTCGATGGTTTGTCCCGACATCGAAGTGACGATATCGCCCGGACGCGTCGCAGCGCCACCGGGCATGTTTTCCACGGTCGGCACCACGGCGATGATATTGAGCGGCAACTTCATCAGGGCTGCGGCCTTGATGGCGGCGAGTACGCTGGCGGCGCCCGACATGTCGTACTTCATCTCGTCCATTTCCGGCGCGGGTTTGAGCGAAATGCCGCCGGTGTCGAAGGTGACGCCCTTGCCGACCAGCACGATCGGTTTTTCATCCGCCTTGCCGCCCTGATGCTTGATGACGATGAATTGGGGTGGCTGATGTGAACCCTTGGCGACGGCGAGCAAGGAGTGCATGCCTAGTTTTTCCATTGCGGCCCGGTCGAGTACCTCGGCTTGCAGGCCGTGCTCGCCGGCCAGTGCCCGTGCCTGATCTGCCAGATAGCTTGGCGTACAGATGTTGCCGGGCAGGTTGGCCAGGTTTTTCATGAAATTCATGCTGACAG
>CAJBAP010000338.1 GCA_903950295.1 uncultured Rhodocyclaceae bacterium | reverse complement strand
CTGTTCTTCGTCACGGTCGGCATGCTGCTCGATCTGGGCTTCGTTTTCGACAACCTGCATCGCCTGGTACTGGCCGTGCTGCTGCTGGTCGGCGGCAAGGGGTTGGTCGTGCTGCTGCTGGCGCTGGGAGCAAAAAACCCCCTCAACACCGCCCTGCGCACCGCTGCCCAACTCGCCCAGGCCGGCGAGTTCGGCCTGGTGCTGATCGGCATGGCCCATCAGCTCAAACTGGTAGGCGCGGACGTGTTTCAGATGACGCTGACGGCCATGCTGATCTCGATGTTCATCGCGCCCTTTCTCATCGAACGGGCGGCGCGCCTGTCGGGACAGATGGCGCACGGTGACTGGGCGCACAAGGCCAAGTCGATCCACGACATCGCCGTTGCCGGCTTCGGTCTCGAAGGCCATGTCATCCTCTGCGGCTATGGTCGTACCGGCGGGCGGATTGCCGAATTTCTGGCCGAGGAGAATGTTCCCTTCCTTGCCCTGGATATCGACCCCCAGCAACTGAAGCGGGTCGTACCCGTCGGCGGCAAGCTGGTATTCGGCAGCGCTGACCGTACCGAGGTATTGCAGGCCGCCGGCCTGGGACGCGCACGAGCACTGGTGGTGGCCTACCCGGACGTACATTCGGCCGAGCGCGTAATCCGCAAAGTACGCGAGAGTCGGCCCGACATTCCGATCGTGGTGCGCGCACCCGACGAAGCCGACGTGGTTCGCCTGAAAGCCGCCGGGGCGACCGAAGTCATCCCCGAAGTGCTCGAAGGCAGCCTGATGATCGCCGCCGAAACCCTCACCCAGATCGGCGTACCGATGGAACGCGCCATCAGTCGGGTGCGCAGCGCTCGTGCCAAACGTTATGCCTCGCTCCGCGAATACTATGGTGCATCCGGACAAGTAAAGCACCGGACCGACCCACCCAAATGATCTCGCCCGACTGGCATGCGCTCGATCATGCCGACGCCCTCGCGCATCATGCCGTCGATGCAAGCAATGGACTCTCCGATGAAGAAGCCGCCCGCCGACTGACCCAGCACGGCCCGAATCGGCCACCCGAACACCCAGGCAAGAGCATCTGGGCGCGGCTTGCCGATCAGTTACTCGCGCCATTGGTACTGGTCTTGATCGCCGCCGGCCTCATTACCGCGTTTCTGAGCGAATGGATAGATGCCGGCGTGATTCTCGGCGTGGTCATCATCAATGCCGCCATCGGCTTTATGCAGGAGGGCAAGGCCGCCTCTGCGCTGGCGGCCCTGGCACGCAGCATGGCAACCGAAGTAACGGTGCTGCGCTCTGGCCAGCGCAAACGCATGGATGCCATCCATCTCGTCCCCGGCGACGTGGTACATCTGGCGGCCGGCGACAAGGTGCCGGCCGACCTGCGCCTCCTGCGCGGCAAGGAACTGCGCACCATCGAGGCGGCACTCACGGGCGAATCGCTGCCGGTGCAAAAACATCCCGAGCCCGTGCCCGCCGACACGCCATTGGCCGAACGCCGCAACATGACTTATGCCGG
>CAJBAP010000337.1 GCA_903950295.1 uncultured Rhodocyclaceae bacterium | reverse complement strand
GGGATATCGCCCTCGCGGGCTTGAGATTGCAGTAGGGTGCTCAAGGTGATCAATACTTCGTCGCCCGCCTTGTGACCGTAGGTGTCATTGACCTGCTTGAAGTGATCCAGGTCGATCATGGTCAGGCTGATCGGGTAACCCTCACGCTTGGCCCGGGATAATTCGCGCTCAAGGGTTTCGTCGAGGTAACGCCGGTTGTACAGGCCCGTCAAGGGATCGCGAATCGCCTGTTCCTTGAGACGCAGGTGTAATTCCTTGATTTCCGCCAGGCTGTCAGTCAAGGTCTCGTTTGCTGAACGCAAACTGCTGTCGGCAAGGGCCAGGCTACGGTTGACCCTGAGGAAATAGGCGGCCACCAGCGAAATTATCACTACCAGTAGCGCTGCAGCAATCAGCACCGGCATGACCCATCCGGGCAGGCGTCTTTCCTCCGCACTCGCGTAAATGAAGCCATCGAGGGAGTAGTTGGCGTCGATCATGCCCACGCGAACGAAGGTATTGGCCATGTGGTGCCAGCGCTCCAGGTTCATGTGGCCGATCTCGACCAGGTCGGGAAGAATCAGCGGGCGCATCGCTTCGGCCTCGAACTGCAGATGTTCGCGCGATTTCCTGACTTTGTATTTGTTGATGAGCAGATCGATGATTTCGTCCGGGTGATCCATGGCATATTGCCAGCCCTTGAGGGTGGCGCGGCGCATTGCCTCGACACGCCTGGGATGCGCCTTCAGTTCGGCTGCGGTGGTGAACAAGACGTCGCTGTAGAAGTCCACGCGGTAATTGCGCGGGTTGATGACCGTGAATTCGATATTGCGTTGCTTGAGGTAGAAGGGTTCGTTGGTCAGGTAGGAATTGAAGGCGTCGACCTTGCCGGTCACCAGGTCTTCGAAGTTGTAGCTGCTGGGCAGGACGGTCAATTGACTCGTCGAAACACCCTCGTTGAGCAGCATGGTCAGAAAGTCTGGATCGTTCTTGCTGTCCATGAACATGACTTTCTTGCCGATGAGGTCCTGCGCCGAGTTGATGCCGGATTTGCGCAATGCCAGCAGCACCGAAGGCGAGTGCTGGAAAATTGCCGCCAGCGCTACCAGCGGGATACCCTGCAGACGCGCCAGCAGGACTTCACTGTTACCCTCGGCGTATTGCGCCCGACCCGCCAGAACTTCCGCAACCGGTTGCCGGTCAGGTTCGCCGGGGTGGAGTCGCACATCCAGCCCCTCTTCCCGGTAGAACCCCTTGTCGACGGCAGCGTAGTAACCGGCGAACTGGAACTGGGGCAGCCAGCGTAACTGGAGGTGAATGACATCAAGGCCTGCCGGAGTACTTGCGTGTGCGGCGGGGCCGCCGGCAATCAGCAACACCCCGCAGACGATCAGCGTCTTCAACAGCGAAATCCGGGGGGCCACATTGCGCATTCTGGGATTTACCGGTACGGACACCTCATGTCCTGCGCGTAATTGTAATCAATCCGGGTTTGGTCGCGGCGTAATTAGTGCCGTACCGCCAGCAGGGAGGCCGTTAGGCCGGAAGCGGCCCGCAGAGGCTGCACCGACTTTTACAGAGTGAGCGCCAGTAGCACTGCCGCCGCTGCCAATGCCACGGCAGCCTGAGCCAAGCGCCGGTTGGCAGTCGCCGCTTCGCGCAGCAGCACAAGTTGCTCGTCGGTTGCCGCGTTGCGGGCATTGGCCTGTGTCAACGCCTGATGGGCTAGGCGCGGCAGTTGTGGCAACAGTGTCGCCCACTGCGGTGCTTCGCGCTTGAGGTGATTGATGAGGCCACGCACACCGACTTGCTCGTGCATCCAGTGTTCGAGATAAGGCTTGGCGGTTTGCCAGAGATCGAGGTCGGGATCGAGTTGGCGGCCGAGACCTTCGATGTTGAGCAGGGTTTTTTGCAGCAGTACCAGTTGCGGCTGGATCTCGACATTGAAGCGCCGCGAAGTCTGGAACAGGCGCAACAGCACCTTGCCGAAGGAAATTTCCTTCAGTGGCCGGTCGAAGATCGGCTCGCAGACGGCGCGCACGGCGGCTTCGAGTTCATCGACGCGCGTCCCGGCCGGTGCCCAGCCCGATTCGATGTGGGCGATGGCGACGCGCTTGTAGTCGCGTTGGAAGAAGGCGAGAAAGTTGATCGCCATGTATTTCTGGTCGGTCTCGGTGAGCGTACCGACGATGCCGAAGTCGAGTGCGACGTAGCGGCCAAACGTGGCCGGGTTGTCGGAGATAAGGATGTTGCCCGGATGCATGTCGGCGTGGAAAAAGCCGTCGCGGAAAACCTGGGTGAAGAAGGTTTCGACCCCCGCACGCGAAAGCTGCTTCAAATCGACACCGGCTTCACGCAGCCGGTCGGTCTGGCCGATCGGGATGCCGTGCATGCGCTCCATCGTCATGACCGAATGGGTGCAGTAATCCCAATGTACCTCCGGTACCAGCAGCAGCGTCGAGTTGGTGAAGTTGCGCCGCAGTTGCGAGCAATTGGCAG
>CAJBAP010000336.1 GCA_903950295.1 uncultured Rhodocyclaceae bacterium | reverse complement strand
GCAGCACCAATGCCTCCGGTGGGGATGGTGGCGAAGGCCGGGTGGGTGGCGATGGTGGCACCATCAGTCTGACCTCCAGCACGGGTTCGATCTCTGTCAGTCCGGGGCTCACCGCAGATGGTGGCGACGGCGGTTACAGCCCTAACACCTATGGCTTTGCCGATTACCCTACCGGTGGCAAGGGCGGCAAGGGCGGTAGCATCAGTCTTGATGCCCAGACCACGATCACCGTGATTAGTGATATTTCTGCCCGCGGCGGCAATGGTGGGGTTGGCCGGGATGGGACCTCTTACACCAGTCGCAACGGTACGCATGGCGGCGACGGCGGCGACGGCGGCGAGATCGTCTTGAGAGCCGCCGGGACGGGGACAGCCATCACTGTTAATGGAAACGTCTTGACCGGCGCCGGCCAAGGTGGCGACGGTGGTTATGCCGATTATTACTATAGCGGGGCGGGATACACTTGGGGTGATTTTGGCGGCAATGGTGGTAGGGGTGGCAACGCCGGCCTTGTCAGCATCACGGCTAGCGCGGGTGGCATCGCGATCGGCAATGTTTATTCCTCGGGCGAAAGAGGTGGTCAGGGCGGTTATGGATTTGTGAGTGACGGCCATAGCGGCGATGGCGGCAATGGCGGAAACCTCAGTCTGCATGCGAATACCTCGATTACCGCGACTGGCATCTACGCCCGTGGTGGGTATGGTGGTTACTCGTATTCCTACGGGAATGGGGGTGCGGGTGGTGTCGGCGGCAACATTACTTTGTCTACGGCTACCGGCAACATCACCATCGGTACTGTCCGTGCCGATGGTGGTGATGGCGGATATGGACACTACAACTCCAGCGCAATCGGAGGTGCGGGTGGTGCCGGCGGGAACATTACGCTTGCGACAACTTCCGGCAGCTTCAACATCGGTAGTGCCCTTCTTGCCTTCGGTGGTGATGGCGGCGAAGGGAGCAATGGCGGCGTTGGTGGTGTTGGCGGTGCTGGCGGCAACATCACGGCCGTACTTGGCGCAGCCGCCAGCCTTGGCTCCCTGGGTTATGTCGGTGTTGGTGGTGGCGATGGCGAGGTTACCGATGGGGCGTCCGGTCTTGCCACCATTGCCCACGCTGGCAATCTTTCCATAAGCAATACCCTATATGTATATGGCAACCTGCTCCTCGTGGCGCCTGCGGTGAATATCGCTTATGGCGGTTCCGTGTTCGCGGCCGTGGATACCGACGTACTCGCCGGTACCTTGCAGGTCGGCGGCACGTTGAGCGCCGGCCGGGACGTTGCGATCATCTCCGGCACCACCAGCATCAACGGTGGCACGATCAGGGCCGAACGCGATGTGCTGCTGGGTGCCACAACCCTGACAGGTTACGGCGGCTCGATTTCGGCCTACAACTACATCGACCTCACTGTTGCCGGCGATGCGACGTTCAACGGCACGCAGATACGGACCGATACCGGCGACATCCAGTTGACGATCGACCAGAACCTCAAGCTGAACAATGGTGCGGCCATCAGTGCTGGCAACGACATTCTCGTCACATTGAAGGGTGCCGATTCGACCCTGCATCTCAACGAGCAGGCCGGCCTCCTGCCGTCGACCATGACGGCCGATGTCTTTACCAACGATGGTCGGACGATCTATCTTGAATTCCTCGCCCGCAGTTCGGGTGGCATTTACATCGACGGCGTCGAAACCTCTTCGGCGTCAGCTGCAGGTGGCAGCGGCTTCTTCTGGGGCAACCCGCCGGTAATTGCCACACCAGGGGCTGGGTTTCAGATCGTCTATGCCCAGTCAGGCGTGGATATCTGCCAGTTGATCCCTGGACTATGCACGGTACCGGAGCAGAAGTACGACCAGCAAAGTTGTGATCTCAATCCGGGCAACTGCTCATCCTTGCTACAAGCCAGCCTGACGAAGGATGTGCTGCTGGATGAGGGCACCATCGGCGACGATAACGGGGAGTTCGGCGATGACGGCAAGGTGCGCGGCAAGCGGAAGCTCAGTCAGTGCCGTTGATCAGAGCTGGCCGAGAATCGCGGCCAGCGTTTCCGCAGGCTCACCCAGCGAAGCATCGACGCGAATTTCAGGCGTGAGGGGCGCTTCGTAAGGTGCATCGACACCGGTGAAATCTTTCATCTCGCCGCGCCTGGCCTTGGCATACATGCCCTTGGGGTCGCGCCGCTCGCAGACGGCGAGCGGGGTGTCAATGAAGATTTCGACGAAGTCGCCGGGGTCGAACAGGGCGCGCGCCATGGCACGCTCACGCCGGTAGGGCGAGATGAAGGCGACGATGACGACCAGCCCGGCATCGACCATCAGCCGCGCTACTTCTGCGATACGGCGGATGTTCTCGTCACGGTCGGTGGCGGAGAAACCCAGATCGCGATTGAGGCCGTGGCGAATGTTGTCGCCATCGAGCAGGTAAGTGTGGCGACCCTGCGCGTGCAGGGCGCCCTCGAGCAGGTGCGCCAGCGTGCTCTTGCCCGCACCCGGCAGGCCGGTGAGCCAGATGCAGCGTGGCTGCTGGTTTTTCAGCGCGGCGCGTGCCGTCCCGCCAACGCCGACTTTTTGCCAGACGACCTGAGTGTTCAAGCGTCGTCCCGAATCATGATGACGTTGGCGCGACTGGAGACCGTGTCTTTCCAGAACGAGAGTTGTGAGTACTGGTGGAACAGGTCGGGTGGCAGGATGGTTGGGCGCGGCTGAAAGCCGACCTGCCCGCGCACTTTGTGGAGGCCGCGCAGGCCGAGACCCTCGTCGTATTCCGGCGTATCGAGTTGGAGATGTTCGAAGTCGTGTTCGAAGGCCGTCTCGCCGAGAAAACGGTAGACGAGCGGCAGAACTTCGCGCGGACGCTGCGCCAGGATGTCATAGTCGAGCACCAGCAGCGCGTGGCCCTGTTCGCTGTAGAACGCTTCTTTCAGGCCCGACCAGGCGAGGCCGACCAGGCGGTTGCGCGAGGCCAGGGTTTCGAGGCGCGAATAGACGGTGCTACGCTCGGCGTCGCCGGAAAACAGCCGCGTGTTCTCGTAGGGGTTGGCGCGGTAGAGCCGTTCGATGCTGTCCATGATCCATGCGACATTGCGCACGCAGGCAATAACCTTGCTGTTCGGGAACAGGTCGAGCAGCGCCGGCAGTTTGCTGGCCCAGACGCGGTTGGTGTCGAAAATCACCGGCCGCTCGATATCAGCGTAGTAGCTATCGAACAGGCCACGCAACAAGGTACGACGCTTGTCGACATCGACCTGAGCAGCCCATTCGCTGCCGACACTGACCTGACCAAGAATGCCCGCGAACAGGCTGGCCACCGGGCTGGTAACGCCGGCGTGGAAGCGGGGATTCTGCCGCAGAATGGCCGACAGCATGGTCGAGCCGGCGCGGGGCAGGCCGCTGATGAAATGGTAGGTGTGCGGAGCGGTTGTCATGACGCGAGAGCATAGCACTGCCGCGCTATAACGCGATCAGCGAGAGAAACTCCTCGAACTTGCCATTCCTCCCGGGGAGCAGCGCATCGTGATAGGTGAAGTGCAGGGCAAAGGGGTGGCCCAGCGCACGGCGCACAACCTCGGCCAGCGTAATCTCTTCGGCGGCGGAGAGCGGGCGCTCCGTGACAAGTCGCAACTCGATGGCATCCAGGGCCGTCTGCACCATCTGGTACTGGCGGACCGGGGCAACTTGACGGTAGGCAGCGAAGCCAACCAGTGGCCAGCGTTTTTCACCGTTTGGCAGGGTAAGCAGGTTGCGCGTGCGGCCATAAATGCGCTTCAGGGTTGGCAGGCCGCGGCCGCAGGCGCAGGGTGGTGCCACCTCAGCGTGGTCCCTTAGTTCGTAGCGCAGTAGCGGCTGGGCAAAACCATGCAGCGTGGTGATAACCACGCGACCTACCGAACCGGGTGCGCAGGGCTGACCATCATCATCAAGGACTTCGACCAGCAGGCTTTCTGACTGGACGTGATACAGGTCACCATCTGGACATTGGGGACATTGCAAGGCGATGTTGCCGACCTCGTTGGCACTGTAGAGATCGACCAGTGGTACGCCGAGTTGCTCGAAAACGGCGGCACGCAATTCGGCAGGCAAGGCTTCACCGATGGTGCGAACTTCCTTGAGCTTTGGCAGCGCAGCCTTGTCGAGATGCCGCAGCTGAGCCGAGAGATTCGAGGGGTAGGTCAGCAAGTAGTGCGGATTGTGGCGGCGTAGCCAGGCTGTCTGGACAGAGATATCGGTGTCGATCGGCAGTACGAAACAGGGGCCTGTATCGAACAAACCAAGAGTAGCGGCACCCCAATTTGCTGCTGGCGCATCGTCTGGCGGCCTCGACACGCCGGCGCGGATCACGCACAGCGTGCCGCCAAGGTTGCGGTGGTGCCAGGCATGGTCGCGCAGCGTGATGGCTTCCCACATGAGTTGGTCGAAGGCAGTGCGCAACACTTCGACCGGTTCACCAGTCGAACCCGAAGTTCTCACTGTCCAGGTCTTGCCGTGTGCGGCAGGTACGGACTGGCTGGTGAACAGCCGCCCATCGGCCTGCAATTCACGTCGGGTGAGCAGGGGTAGTCGCGCCCAATCAGCCGGGGAACAGGGCCGGCCGGGTTGCAGCCCCGCCGCTGCCAGACGCGGGTGGTAAGCGGGAACAGTAGCCCAGACATGCTGCAGCAGGGCATCGAGCTGGCGATACTGCAAGGATTGCAAGCGATCTGGCGCTAGCCACTGGCTCGCTTCGAGTTGTCGGAACAAGGCCAGCCGCGTTGCAGACATCTTTATCGTGGCCGGCGCGCGGCAATGATCGGACAGCGCTCGCCGAGTTCATAGGTGGGCGTGTGGGCCGAGTAAATTACAAACCCCGGCAGGGCTGCGGCAATTTCGTCAAGATGGTGAAAGTGGTAGCGGGCAGTGGCATCCCGATAGGAATCGATGGTGGCGATTGCTTCAGGCAACCAACCGGTGTGCCGCGCCAGTACCTGACGATCTGGAAACTGCGCGGTGAAGTTGTCCCATATGTCTGCCAGTCGCACGCCAGCGCCAGCATCGCCTTGCAAGGCCATGGCCAGCCGCCACTTGAAGGTGTGGAAGCTGACAATGCGCCCGGCAGTGGCGTCCGCCGCGATATCTGCAATTTCTTCGGTAATTTGCGGACGGACGAAGAGTCGCAGGATCAGCGTGGCATTTTGACCAAGAATGCGGTCAAGTTCGCGGCCGGCACTTGGCAGGTCGTCGACGAGGGCCAGCATTGATGCGCTGCCATCACCGATTGCAATGTTGCATGAACCGGTCGGCAAAGGTAGGGTGCGCCAGTCGGCACAGATGGGTGTGGCGAGCTTCCCGGGAAACTCTGCACGTGGCCAGTTGGTCGCGATCATGGCATGCGAGCGGTCACAGGCCAGCAACTCGGTATCGGTCGGCCAGTCCAGAGTTCGTAGTTCCGGCGTTACACCGAGGGCGAGAACCCGGCAGGGCGGGTTACCCGCATCCGCACGCCAGCGACGGATGATCTGCTGATAGAAGGCAACATCCTCCGAGCATGGACGCAAGGGCGATGTCAGCAACTGCCAGTGCTGAGCATTGCGATTCCAGTGTGGCTCGGGTGTCTTCACGTGGTTCATGCACTATTGAACCATGCCACTCCAAAAAAGTCGGCACGGGCGGAACGGCTACCCGACATAAACACTTACAAACCCCCGGTCAGCCTTTGTGAAGCTTGGACGTTTTTCGTCCTACTGAGGAGAATCATCATGAAGAGACTGACTACCGGACTTATCGCCAGCCTGTTGCTGGCAACATCCCTGCCCGCAGCGGCGGAGCGTTTTGGTGATCGCCATGGTGGCAATGACCGCCAGTTTCGGGCGGATCGCTACGAGCGCCACTATGAGCGTCATTTCGACCATCACCGGCATTACAGCAATGGCACCGCCTGGGGCGTGCTGGGTGCCGGCCTGGCGCTCGGTGCGCTCGCGCTGACCATCGACGCGCCGCGCTCGCCGCCCGTGGTGATCGCAGCACCGCCCCCGCAAAGGCTTTGGTACTACTGTGAGTCGTATCGCGCCTACTATCCCAATGTGAGCTATTGCCCCGAGGGTTGGCGGACGGTGCCGGCCTATTGATGGCCGATAGCCCGGCGAACACGTGAATCCTGCTGCATAATTGCTCTGCGTCGGCATTCTGGCAACGCGCCAGATTTATAACAAGTCGCCGACCGGAGGAGGTTAATAGGTGTTGCGGGTCATCATCGCGCTGGTCGGCGTGGCGTGCGGCTTTGCCGCAACGGTGGTTTTTCTCGAACTGGAACG
>CAJBAP010000335.1 GCA_903950295.1 uncultured Rhodocyclaceae bacterium | reverse complement strand
GAGCGCACCTGTTCAATCAGCTGATCGAGGGCGGCGGCCGACAGCGCACCGGCTTCCGCATACAGAATCACCTGTTCGCGGAACACCATCAGCGTCGGGATCGAGCGGATATTGAAACCGCCAGCCATCTCCTGCTCCACCTCGGTATTAACCTTGGCGAAAGCAATGTCGGGATATTTTTCGGAGGCTGCCTCGAAGGCGGGTGCAAAAGAACGGCAAGGGCCGCACCATTCCGCCCAGAAATCGACAATCACAATGTCGTGTCCCGAAATGGTTTCCTTGAAATTGTCGGCAGTGAGGTTAATAGTGGCCATGCAGCGCTCCGTGGTTGCGTTGGTAAATAGTCTGCGAATCCTACCTGCTTGCGGCAGTTCCGGGCATTCATGGTATCAATGTAGCCAATGACACCCCCTTCAACTCCGCCCGTGCGGCCCTGCGGACGCTTCGCGCCCTCACCAACCGGGCCGCTGCATTTCGGCTCGCTGGTCGCAGCGCTCGGCAGCTATCTCGAAGCACGTGCGCGCGGCGGGCGCTGGCTGATGCGCATGGAAGACGTCGACCAGCCGCGTTGCAAACAGGAGCATGCCGACTCGATTCTCAGCACGCTCGAAGCCTTTGGCTTTGAGTGGGACGGTGTAGTGCTGACGCAAAGCACGCGTGGCGAACGCTACCGCGCAGTGTTCGAGCAGTTGAAAACTGCGGGGGCGCTTTACCCTTGCGGCTGCACACGCAGCGAACTCGCCGGCGCTCCAGCAGGCATCGATGGCGCACCGGTCTATCCCGGCACCTGCCGCGCTGGCCTGGTGGCGGGACGCGATGCACGGGCATGGCGATTGCAGCTGACGGGCGAGGTGGCATTCGACGATCTCCTGCAAGGCCCACAAAACCAGAACTTGCCGCGCGATGTGGGCGACTGCATACTGCTACGCGCCGATGGGTTATTTGCCTACCAACTCGCCGTCGTCGTCGATGACGCCGATCAGGGCATCGACCATGTAGTGCGCGGTGCCGACCTGATTCACTCGACGCCGCGCCAGATTTACCTGCAAGGTCTGCTGGGGCTGCGGACACCCACCTACGCGCACCTGCCCGTCGCGGTCGATACCGCCGGTGAAAAATTGTCGAAGCAGACCCGCGCAGCACCCGTCGATGCCCGCAACCCGGGCCCGGCGCTGTTTGCCGCGCTGGCATTTCTCGGCCAGAATCCTCCGCCCGAATTGCGCCGCTCATGTTGCCGTCCCGCCAACAGGGAGGCCATCAGGCCGGAAGCGGCCCGCAGAGGCTGCGCCGACTTTTTGGCCTGGGCGTTGGCACATTGGCAGCTGGACAAGGTACCGCGCGTCCTCATCCAACCTGTTCCTGATTTTTATGAGGAAAATCTTCCATGATCATCAACGACGATGCCGGTCTGACCCGGATTCTCGAAACCCATCGCGTCATCGCCATGGTCGGCCTGTCGCCGAAAGAAGATCGGCCGAGCAACCGGGTAGCGTGCTTTCTGATGGCCCGGGGCTTCACGGTGATACCCGTCAATCCGGGACAAAGCGAAATTCTCGGCCAGCGCTGTTATGCGGATCTCAAGAGCATTCCCGTCAAGGTCGATATGGTCGATGTCTTTCGCAACGCAGACGATGTCCCGCCAATCGCCGATGACGCCATCGCCATCGGTGCGAAATCACTCTGGCTACAACTGGGGATCGTCAATCAGCAGGCAGCCGAAAAGGCATCGGCAGCCGGGCTCGATGTGGTGATGGATCGTTGCCCGAAAATCGAATATGACCGGCTCTACTCGCGGTAATCGCTGCCGCCGTAACGCGTAAAACCCACCAGCAGGCGCACCATGTTGTAGGCAAACCAGCGCATGGCGCGCGCCGGCAGGCCACTGCGCGCCAGATCAGCATGGATGACTTCGCGGGCGCTGCCGTCGATGGCACGCTGCAGACTGGCAAATAGTTCGGCCGCAAAGCCGGCATCCTGCACCACCACATTTGCCTCGCGGGCCAGCAGCAGGCTGAAGGGGTCGATGTTCGACGACCCCACCGTCGCCCAGTGACCATCGATCACCCCCACCTTGGCATGCAGAAACCCTGCGTCATATTCGAAGATGCGCACCCCACCGGCCAGCAACGTGCCGTAGAGCGCCTGGGTGGCGTAATGCAGCAGGGCATATTCCACCTGGCCCTGCAACAGGATGGTGACGCGCACGCCGCGTGCTGCCGCGCCGAGCAGCGCACGGCGAAACCGCCGACCGGGCAAAAAATAGGCGCTGGCCAGCAGAATGTCATTTTGGGCATTCGCGATAGCAGTGAGGTAAGCATCCTCAATGTCGCGGCGATGGCGCAGATTGTCGCGGATCAGGAAAGCGGCCGTCATCGCACCACCAGGCGCATCTGCCGCACGCGGGCTGACGAGGCTATCCGGCGGCCGGCGTTGGAGTTTCGCCCAGCCCACCAGGCGCCACAGGTGCCGTACGCTGGCATGAATTTTCACCACCAGGGGGCCGACAACACGCACGGCGTAGTCAAAGCGCGGCCCCAGGTCCGGCGTATCCGCGTCGTCGATGACGTTGATACCGCCAACGAAGGCAATGCGGCCATCGATGACGGCAAGCTTGCGATGCAAACGGCGCAGGCGGTGACGCCGCAATTTGAGCTGCGGCAACTCGGCACGATAAACCTCGACGGTCACGCCCGCATCCAGCAGCACCCTGCCAAGGTCCTGGCTGAAATCGCGCGCGCCAAAACCATCGACGAGCACCCGGACGGTGACGCCACGCTGCGCTGCAGCCGTCAGCGCGGCAACCACCGCGCGGCCGGTGACATCATCGGCAAAGATGTAGGTTTCGAGATGAACCTCATGTACGGCGGCATCAATGGCTGCGATCAGCGCAGGAAAGAACTGCACACCGGATTCCAGCAGGTCAATCTTGTTGCCGGACAGAAATTCGGCACTCATGATTCGACAGGCTTGAAAGAAAAACGCGCCGAGAGCGCGGCATGGTCAGAAATCGCCGACCACGGCAAACCATGATGCACGATGCCTGCCTCCGGCTTCAGCCCGCGCACATAGATGCGGTCGAGGCGAAAGATCGGCAGCGCGGCAGGAAAACTACGCGATGGCCGAATGCCGTCACCGGCAAATACTTCGGCTAGTCCCAGGCGGGTCGCCAGCAGTTCGTGGGCGCGGTTGCGCCAGTCGTTGAAGTCGCCGGCGATAACGAGCGGGGCTTCCGGCGGCACGCTGGTTTCGATATGCGTCGCCAAAGCATCGAGTTGATGGCGGCGCGAACGGCCGAAAAGGGAGAGGTGTGCGCAGACGCAATGCAGCGGCAGCGCCAACCCCGGCACGGCGATCGCACAATGCAGCAGGCCGCGCTTCTCGAAGCGCAGGCGCGTCACATCCTGGTTATGCGAAGCCGTGATGGGAAAGCGCGCGAGGATCGCATTACCGTGGTGGCCGTGGTCATACACCATGTTGTGGCCGTAGGCATGGCTTCCCCAAACCCCTTCCGCGAGAAACTCGTGCTGCGGCTGCACCGGCCAGTTGGCGTGCTGCGCGGCATGGCGCAGGTGCTGGCCCTGCACCTCCTGCAAGAAGACGATGTCGGCATTCAAGGCACGCAAACGCTCACGCAATTCATGCACCACCATGCGGCGGTTGAACTGCGAGAAACCCTTGTGGATGTTCCAGGTAGCGATGGAGAGCATTTGCGGCGATTCTAAGCCGCAAAGTCGGCGCTGGCGGGACGGCAGGAGCCGGCCACACAAGCTGACGCCGGCAATGCTTAGAAATGATTCCAAACACCGTCGGCTTCAATAATCATTGCTGCCATACAGCTTGGCTTGGCAGTGCGTTACTCGGTCAACGAGAGAGTAGTGCCCAAGCTTCAATACGAAGTCAAAACCTATCGAAGGTATGCACTTTCATACCTGTTCTCGCAACAGGAAGCTCAACTGGTCGTGGCACAATCTCCATATCAGGGGACAATGCTTAATGCCACATAAAGAGATTCGCTACGGCCAGTATCTGGGTGCAATCCGGCGCCATCATCGCCAAATCAGTTACAACGATGTCTATGCGACTGAGCGCAAATTGCCGCCCACGCGCGGTCGTTTGCGGATGGTGGATATCCATCGGCTTGTCACGCCTTACGTCACGATCCGGTTGAATGAGCAGGTCAAGGCGGTCATCCCCCTTGCGCTGATGTTGATTGGCTTTCAGGCCCTTGCATTGCGTGCATCGCCCGATGAAGCAGAGGTCATCATCCTCGGGATATGTGCAGTCATTGTTGGCCTGATGTTCTTCATGGAAGGGGTCAAGACCGGGTTGATGCCTTTTGCGGAAAACATCGGCTTTTTGATGCCAGGGCGCTCCGGCCCGCTCATGATCCTCGGCTTTGGTGGTCTGCTGGGCGTTACTGCAACGTTTGCCGAACCAGCTATTGGTGCTCTCCAGTCAGCCGGTGCGTCAGTTTCAGCAGAACACGCGGTATTACTCAAAACCCTGCTTGGGCCGCAAGTAAGCTTGCTAGTCCTGGCCGTTGCCCTTGGGGTTGGAGCGGCGGTTATTCTGGGCCTGTTACGTCTCATGTTCGGCTGGCGCCTGAAGACCTTGGTGGCATGGATTGTTCCTATTTGCCTGCTGATGACCCTGTATGCGGCAGGTAATCCTCAACTTGAGAAAGTGTTGGGCTTGGCATGGGATTGCGGTGGAATAACGACGGGTCCCGTCACCGTTCCCCTGGTTCTGGCGGTCGGCATTGGCGTAGCCGCTTCGGCAGGGCGAGGTAACAACCCCCTGTCAGGCTTCGGCATCGTGACACTGGCGTCGCTACTTCCCGTTATCGGGGTGCTGAGTGCAGGCATCTACTTGGAGTCACAAGGCGTCACTTGGGAGCCGGCCGAGACCAGTCTGGCAAAAGCCTGGCATCAGGAGACCCCGATTACCGAACTGCTCGCTGCTGCAAGGGCAATTCTGCCCCTGGTATTGCTGCTCTTTGTCATGCAGCGCATCCTGCTGCGTCAGCCAATCAAGCAGGCCACTGTACTCACTTATGGGATTCTGGTTGCCTTGATCGGCATGATGGTTTTCAACGTGGGCTTGACCGCTGGCTTGGTCGAACTTGGCAACCAGGCGGGGAATAATGTGCCTTGGGCTTTCTCTCCCCACCGCCAAACCGGCGAACCATCGCTATACCCGCGATTTCTTGGTCTCACCATGACCTTGGTATTCGCTTTTGTCATTGGCTACGGAGCAACGGTTGCCGAACCTGCGCTGAACGCGATGGGAATGACTGTCGAGAACCTGACCGATGGTGCGTTCAGAAAAAAACTGCTGATCCATGCTGTCGCACTCGGTGTCGGTTTTGGTGCGGCCATTGGCGTGGCGAAAATACTCTTCGATCTGTCGCTCGCCTGGATCCTCATCGCAAGCTATACCGTCGCATTATTCCTGACCTATTTTTCACGGGAGGAGTTGGTCAGCCTGGCATGGGACAGTGCTGGTGTGACAACCGGTCCTGTAACCGTTCCGTTGTTGCTGGCACTCGGGGTCGGGCTGGCCGAGGCCGTCGGTGCAACGGAGGGTTTCGGCATTCTCGCCATGTGCTCGGTAGGCCCTATTATCAGCGTGATGCTGTTCGGTCTCTGGATCGACTGGAAGACACGCATCAAGGCAGGGAGAATGTAATCATGAGCCAGAACCAGATGATCGTGCTCACCGATGCGGTATTGATTACTGCCATTGTGCAACGTGGGGCGGCTGACTTGGTTGTGCAGGCAGCCCAGGAAGCCGGGGCTCAAGGAGCGACGATCTTCCATGCACGCGGTACTGGCGTGCGGCAGAAACGCCTCGGCATTTTGGGAATCACCATCAACTCAGAGAAAGAAGTGATCAATATCGTGGTGCCAGCTGACCAGGCCGATTTTGTCTTTGAGCGCATTTTTGTATCCGCGAAAATGGATACGCCAGGCATGGGAATACTGTGGATGACGCCGATTAACCGGATGGCAACCTATGTACCCCATGAAATTGCGGCCCGCTTCGGCCTTCATACCGAAAGCAAGAAGTCATGAGCGTCCTGGCCCATATTGGTCGTGCCGTCGAAAAAGAACTCATTACAGCCATTGTCGCCGCAGGAAAGGGGACGCAGCTGACCGAACAATTCCGTGAGGTACGTGGTGTCTTGTCAATCTCGCATCATCATGCCCGGGGGGTTGGTGCACAACGAATCCGCACTGGACAAATGTTCTTTCAAGAGCGGGATGTACTGATCATCATGGTTGAATCGGAATTCGCTGACAGCATCTTTGAAGCGCTCTACGAGGCCGGAAAGATAGGGGAACCGAGTGGCGGGATTATTTACTCAGAACCGGTTATCCGTGGTCATCCTATGATGCCGTTCGAAGGTGCAGACTGGTAATAGGTCGGGGTTAGAAAATATTGAGTTTGATTTCAACCGGACATCATGATGAATACCTTCCTGAGGATTTTTGTGTCAATCGCCATTCTGTCCGCCGGCCACTGGAGTTCATGCACTCTGAATCTGCCGTTGGCGAACTAATTCTGCCAAAAGCGGCCGTCGACAGTTGCCATTCCATGTGCGTAGTGGCACGATGACAGCATGAAGTTGCTTTTCCTACAGCGTCGTAGGCCAACTTAAGCTGCGGTACGGCATTGAACTCGCTACGGCGCCAATTCGAGAATATCCTTGCCGATACCGACATGGACTTGAGTCTGTCGGAGGTGGACCGTAGCGCCCCGTCCCGCTTCACCGTACGGTCCAAAGCATCGCCCGTAAGGGTATTTATGGGGCTGTTGTTCGGCATTCCGTGCTTCGTATTACTCGGGTCTGCTTGGGAAAGCGGCGGCTTCATTACCTGGGCCGCGCTCGCTTTCTGTCCACCCTTGCTCATCATGGCGGTTCTTTTTGGACTGACATGGCAGCAAAGAACTTTCGAGCCTGCCAAAAAGCGCGCTATCAAGTCGTATGGAGTATTCGGCTTAACGAGGTCCGCCGCAGTCGACCTGCTGCGAAACGGAACGCTGTTGAAATACAGAACCTTCAGTACATTCGACTCGGGCGGCACTTACTTCTACCACGTCGAGGTTGTTGGCGTGACCGGGCTGGGATTTTCGATTGCCAGGCAGGAAGACGTTCGGAATGCTTTTGCTGAGGACCTAGCTGGATTCCTCGAATATGACATTCGAGACGAAGGGGATCGCTTCGGAAAGCGGTAAGTCACATGCCGCCCCGTCAGCGCTGACTTTCTGATCAGCGCCTATGTGTCTAGCGTTCCGCTCCAGGGGGGCTGCGCGATAAGGCCGTGCAGCGCCGGTCATCTCCACATTGAACGGCAGCTATGGAGCAGTCGCCATGTCCGGAATGGGCGCGTAGCCGTCTTCTAAGAAAAGTCGGCGCTGGCGGGACGGCTCAGGAAGTCACTCGCTGGCGGAACCGTTAATGCGGCAAAATGGCGGCATGTTGATCCATCCTCAATTCGATCCCATCGCCATCAGCCTCGGCCCGCTCGCCGTGCGCTGGTATGGCCTGATGTATCTGGCGGCTTTTCTGGCATTTCTGTTGCTTGGCAAGCGTCGCGCACTGACGCAACCCTGGCACGGACTGAGTGTGCAGCACGTGGATGACCTGCTTTTCTACGGTGTGCTCGGCGTGGTGCTGGGTGGTCGCCTTGGGCAGGTGCTGTTCTACGAGCCAGCGTATTACCTAATGCACCCGCTCGAAATTCTGGCGGTATGGCAGGGCGGCATGAGCTTTCATGGCGGCTTTCTCGGTGTGCTGGTGGCGATGGCGCTGTTCGGTCGCAAGCACCAGCTGGGTTTCTGGCAGATCACTGACTTCATCGCGCCGCTGGTCCCGATCGGACTCGGACTCGGGCGCATCGGCAACTTCATCAATGGCGAGCTGTGGGGCCGTCCCGTGAGCGCCGACTTTTTGTGGGCGATGATCTTTCCGCGCGTCGATATCCTCCCGCGCCACCCGTCGCAACTCTATCAGGCGCTCGGCGAGGGACTGCTGCTATTTCTGTTGCTGTGGTGGTTCTCGACGAAGGAACGGCCACGCATGCAGGTCTCGGCGCTGTTCCTGATCGGTTACGGCGTCGCACGCTGGTGCGGCGAGTATTTCCGCGAACCCGATCACGGCATCTTCGGCCTGTCCTACACGGTGAGCATGGGTCAGTGGCTATCGTTGCCGATGATCGTCATCGGCACCGTGGTATTTGTGAAGCGTTGTTCGTCAGAGGGAAAAAAGCAATCATGACAAGACCATTCAAGGTGCTGGGTATCCAGCAGATCGCCATCGGCGGGCCTTCCAAAGACAAGCTGCGCACGCTCTGGGTCGACAAGCTGGGGCTGGAGGTGACCGGCAATTTCGTCTCCGAGCGCGAGAACGTTGACGAGGATATCTGCGCCATGGGCAAGGGCGCGTTCAAGGTCGAGGTCGACCTGATGCAACCGATCGATCCGGAAAAGAAGCCGGCGGTGCACACCACCCCGCTGAACCACGTCGGCCTGTGGATCGACGATCTGCCGAAGGCGGTCGAATGGCTCACCGCACAAGGCGTGCGTTTTGCGCCCGGCGGCATCCGCAAGGGTGCGGCCGGCTACGACATCTGCTTTCTGCATCCCAAGGCCAGCGACGAGTTTCCCATCGCCGGCGAAGGCGTATTAATCGAGTTGGTGCAGGCGCCGCCCGATGTGATCGCGGCACTGGGCAAGTGAACACAAGCCCAGCAGTCCACTGGATACACTGGATCGAGGGGGGCGAGAACTGCTCTGCCCAATGGCGCTCGGAGGCCGGCGTGTTGCCGCCCAAGCGCGTCCAACTGGCTGACGATACCTTGTCGGCAGATGCCGCCTATCGCCTTGCCTGCGAGGGCACCGCCCTGTTGTGGCGCGGCGATTTTCAGAATGCGCGGCAGTTGCTGCAGGCCATGGCACGGCGCTTCGATCGCAAGCCGCACCGGTCAGCCACCACCGACAATGCCTTCCACCAGCAGCGCATGGCGCAGGGGCAACGCGCCCGCACGCTCGGGATGCTGCTGATTTCGTTTGCGGCGGATCATGTCGTTCCCGCGCGCCGCGCGCCTGACGTACGTCAGGCCTGCGAGGAAGTTCGTGGCCGTGTCGCCACACCTTACGTCTCCTCGTTGCGCGAACTGCTGGGTCTGATCGGGGCGCACGAGTGGCGCAAGAAGGGCATCGAAATCCCCGCACTCGGCGGACGCATTCACCCGCACTATGGCGTATTCGCACCGATACGCAGTGAATATGTGAATCTGGCAGCCGCCGTTCCGTTGCCGCGCGCGCTGGCTGCAAACAGTCTGGCCTTCGATATCGGCACCGGCACCGGTGTGCTGGCCGCCGTGCTGGCAAAGCGTGGCGTGGCGCGCGTCGTCGCCACGGATCAGGATGAGCGGGCATTGGAGTGCGCCCGCGCGAACCTTGCCCAACTTGGCCTGAACAGGCAGGTCGAGGTATTGCGAACCGATCTGTTTCCGTGCGGATGCGCCGCGCTCATCGTCTGCAACCCGCCCTGGGTGCCGGCGCGACCAAGCTCACCGCTCGAACATGCGCTGTATGACCCGGACAGCCGCATGCTGCGTGGCTTCCTTGCTGGATTGGCCGAACATCTGGCGCCGGACGGCGAAGGCTGGCTGATTCTTTCCGACCTGGCCGAGCATCTGGAGTTGCGCCCGCGCAGCGCGTTGCTGGGGTTTATCGATGGGGCTGGTTTGCAGGTGCTGGAGCGACTGGATGTCAAGCCGACCCACCCGCGGGCATCTGACCCGGATGACCCGCTAAGTGCGGCGCGCAGCGCGGAAGTGACCTCGCTCTGGCGGCTCGGGGTAAAGGAATAGTCTTTCTGCCGTCCCGCCAGAACCGACTTTTTACAGCAAAATTTCCAGGGGCCAGCGCACGGCAGCAGCGATCACCAGCGCAGCGCCGACCGAGAGCACCAGCGAGAAGATCGCTTCGCGCCGGCCGAGCAGCTTGAGCATCATGGCAAAGGTGGATACACAGGGCACGTAGAAGGTCAGGAAGACGAGGAAGGTGGCAATCTGCGTGGTGTCGAGTACGCCTGCCATTTCCTGCGTACCGAGTGCTTGGAACACCATCAGCAATGAAAGCTCCTTGCGTAGCACTCCGAACAAAATCGGCACACCCAGCACGACCGGCAGGCCCAGCCACCAGACCGTGATCGGCGTGAGCGCCAGGTTGATCCATTCATCGGCACCGAAATGGGCGAGCAGCGCCAGCACGATACTGCCAGCCACGAGCAGCGGCAGCACGATGGTGACGATGTCGCGGCTGCGCTCCCAGGTATTGGCCAGCAAGGCGCGCAGTGTTGGCAGGGCGTAGGGCGGAATTTCCTGGATCATGCCCGGCGTGGTTTCGGGATAACGGTGCTTCAAGAGCTTGCCGATCAGGCTGACGACGATGGGCGCCAGCATGAACAGCCCGAACACACCGAGGCCACCGAGATACTTGCCCCCCAACGCCAGCAGGATGGCCGAGCGCGCTGAACAGGGCAGGAAGGTGATAAGCAGGGAAGCGACAGTGCGGTCGCGGCCGTGAGTGACAGCTGCCGTGGCGGCGAGCGCCGGCACGTTGCAGCCCAGGCCCATGAGGAAAGGCAGGGCAACGCCGCCGTGCAGACCGAGGCGGTGAAAACCACGATCCACAACGAAAGCCACGCGATGCATGATGCCCGATTCTTCGAGAAAAACGAGCAACACCACCAGCGGAATCATGTAGGGAATGACGATCCCGGCGAGGCCGATAAAGCCATCGACCACTGCGCGAGCGACCACGCCACCAAGATCGGTGGGCTGCCAGGGTTCGGCCCAGGCGATCAGGCGCGCGACGGTGAGGCTGTCGAGGAAGGCGCTGACCTCGAAGACAAAGAACAGCACGAGGGCAAAGATGGCCAGGCTGCCGACGAAGCCCCAGCGTGGGTGGAGGAAGAGTTCGTCTGCCCAGCGTTGCCAGCGCGGCCCAAGCTGTTCGCCGCCGGGGCGGGTGACCGCCTCAAAGAGGAGCGCGGCACGGTGGTGGCGATCGGCGTGAATCTCGTCCGACAGGGGGCGTGGCAGCGCGTTGTCGGCTGTGTCGCGCGCCGAGAGCAACGCTGCG